>NZ_JBHTVQ010000134.1:0-1430 GCF_042792855.1 Streptomyces sp. NPDC056600 | reverse complement strand
CCCCAAACCCCCGCACACCGGGCCAAACGTACTGCTCCCCGAACTGCCGGAAGCGCGCTTCCGAGGCGGACGCGGTTCGACCCCCGAAAACGGGGTCTGACCTGCAGAAAGACACCTCCCGAGGTGTCCGCTTCTTGGTAACTGACGAACAGAGTTGTCAGATCGCCGAAACCGCAGGTCAGAGCGGTGCGGTCGATGGGGCCACCGAGGGGGGTCCGGTCACGGTCGTCACCCCGGCTCTGCGGCGGTGGCGGCGCCGCCGGATCATGCAGGAGATCACCGCGATCGACCGGTGCCGGAAGTGCGCGCGCCGCGCCGTGGCGCCGGAGCTGGGCACGCTGACGGCCCGCACCGAGGACGGGAAGGCGTCCGGCCGCGGGGTCCAGCTCTGCGAGTCGATCTGGGCGTGCGCGGTGTGCGAGAGCGCCAAGCGCGCCGAGGACACCCACGAGCTGACCACGGCCGCTCTGCGGTGGCTGGCCCGTGGGGGGACTCTGGCGGCCGTGGTGCTGACCACCCGGCACACCCGTGCGGACGCACTGGACGACCTGGTCTGTGCCCTGTGGGGGACGCGGCAGCGCGTGGACGAGACGACGGGGGAGGTCACGCCGAGGGTCCCGGGCGCCTACCAGCGGCTCCTGACATCGCAGAGCTTCCGGCGCCACGTGGCCCCGGCGGTCGGCTACATCGGCATGGCGCGTAACCCGGAGATCACCCGCTCGCAGGCGGGCGGGTGGCACCCGCACCTGAACCTGCTGGTGTTCCTCGGTGGCCAGTTGGAGGGCACCCCGGCCAACGGCCAGCTGATCTACACGGATGAGGACGGCAACGGGTACTTCGAGCCGGGCGAGGGCCGGAGCTGCACGTTCGAGCCGCCCGCCGAGGACCTGGAGGCGTTCGAGGAGTGGATGCACGGCTTCTGGGCGGGGGCTCTGCGGTCGATCGACCCGACGTACGAGACGTCGACCGAGTGTGAGCGGGCCAACTGCAAGTGCGGCGGCAAGGGCCACGGTGTGCGCATCGACGTGATCCGGTCGCCCGATGACAAGGCGCTGATCGAGTACCTGACCAAGGTGGGCGGGGAGACGGCCAAGTCGGTCCAGGCCGACGTGGACGCGGCCAAGGGCGCGGCGGCCGAAGTCGCCCACTCGACGGCCAAGGGCGCCAAGGGCACCCGGTCGATGACCGCCTTTCAGTTCCTTGACCGGCTGTGGGCGATCGAGCGCGACGGCCTGGCCGAGGCCGACGCCCCGGGGTACGGGACGGCCGAGCAGTGCCGTGCGTGGTCGCTGGAGTACGAGGCCGCGACCCGGGGCCGGCGGGCGTTCGAGATGACCCGGGGCCTCGCCCGGCACACCGACCTGGCGGGCGAGCTGGAGGCGTACCGCTACCAAGAGATGCACCGCCGCCTGCTCGGCGGTGTGGTCCTG
>NZ_JBHTVQ010000133.1:0-1512 GCF_042792855.1 Streptomyces sp. NPDC056600 | reverse complement strand
GTGTCCAGGACCCGATTCCGGTTGGTCGGGGTACCGGCCGGGGTCGCCGCGGATTCCTCAGCGCGGGGCGCCGGCGCTTCCTCGGCCGCCGCTTCGGGTGCCTCCTTCACCAGGGTCAGGCGCGGCCCGCCGCCCGGGTCGGCGGGCTCCGGCGCCAAGGTGGCGACGTGCTGCCACGGGGTCACCTTCGGGAGCGCCTCCACCGCCTCATCCAGGACGTGCCAGATCCGCACCGGGCTGGGTTTGCGGTCCTTGTGCTTGATCAGGGCCCGGCCAGGGATGCCGCCGAGCGTCGACGGCTCCCAGCCCGTCGTCGCCGCGTTCTCGCCGTAGACCACGCGGTCGGACACCGGCGAGTCCACCGTCAGCGACATGACCGTGAGGCTGTTCTCGCTGACCATCGCCGTGACGCCGCCGTTCGTGCGGGACGGGTACTGGGTCGCCCAGATGATCCAGATCCCCGTCGCGCGGGCCAGGGTGTACAGGTCGTCGATCAGGTCGAGGACGTCCTTCCACCGGTTGTCCTTGGCCATCTGGAGGATTTGCCGTCCCTCCTCGATGACGACCAAGAGGCTCGGGTGCTCCGGCGTCGGCACCCACTGCGTGACGTCCGCGATCTCCTGCCGGTGCTGCATCTCCGCGACCAGCTCGCAGATCGCGTCGTAGATCGCCTGCCGGATCTCCTCGTTCGAGCCGCGCTGGTGACCCTCCGTCCGGACCTTCCCCTGCCACAGCCGGGCTTCCAGCCGCTTCGGGTCGAGGAGGATGCCCGCCCACAGCGGGTCGGCCACGGCCTGCATCATCCACGGCCGCCACGAGACGCTCTTGCCCATGTTCGTGACGCCCGCGATCAGCTTGTGCGTGCCCGCCATCGGCACGTCCACGATCTCGCCGGTCACCTCGTCCACGCCGATGCCGGTGTGCTCCGGCGTCCAGGTCATCGAGATGCCGTCCGACGCGGACCGGGTGCGGATCACGATCAGCGCGCGGTCGCCATGGCTGCCATCGCTGATCTGCATCCGCGTCTCGGTCCGCATCCCGAGCAGGGCGCGGACCGCCGCGGACTCGGCCGCGAGCTTCTTCGCCGACCAGCCCTTGCCGTCCAGCCGGACGCCGCACACGATCCCGGCCGCCGTCACTTCGGGCCGCTCGGTCAGCGTGCCGGACAGGCCGCGCGAGTCGGCGTGCTGCACCCAGTACGACGGGTCCAGGCGCTCCAGCAAGCGGCGTTCCTCCGCCGTGACCCCATCCTCGACCTGCACGGAGACCGACCGGCGACCGAGCCACAGCGCCGAGGCGTTGGCCGCGATGACCGCGACCGAGGTGGCCAAAGGCCACGTCTCCCAGTCCGCAGGCGTCGACCACGCGTACGTGCCGACCGCCGCCGGGACGACATGCACGGCGTGCCACCGCCGGGCTACCTGCGCCATCGTCGCCGGGTAGTTCGCCCGCGCCTCCTTCAACGCGGCCCGCGCGGCGATCCGGTGCGACCGCGCCGCCCTGTCCGCCGTC
>NZ_JBHTVQ010000132.1:864-1622 GCF_042792855.1 Streptomyces sp. NPDC056600 | reverse complement strand
GCGGGACTTGGCCGGACCACGGGGTCCCGCGGCCGCCTGGGGGTCTGGCCAGCCTCGACAGGTCCGTGGCCGGTGTGTGCGGCCGGAACCGACGTGGATTTGACCAAGTCCCCCTTGTTCGTCCGAACGGGCGAATCTGCAGGCCCAGTTTGTATGGGGTATTTTCTGCCACCGCCTTCGACCCATACAAAATCGTGCCCCCAGGATGACTTTTGCACGGCTCAACGTTTGCGTGCCAAATCGGACCTCAGATGGGGTCGTAGGATCTATGTAGAGAGGGCAACCCGGCCTCGGCTGGGATCGCCTCTCCTACACCCCTTCCATACTTGGCAGGCTACCTGTCCGAGCTGATGGTCTCCAACCTCCGCGGTTAGGCTTCAGCGAGGCTCGCAGCCGGCAAGCACGCTGGAATGGGCGCCTGGGGGCGTCAAACCCCCCGTGGCCGTCCTTCCCCGGCGTGTTGAAGTCCTGGATTCTTGCGTGTGCAGTGTCTCAGGCACGGTGAGGGTTCGGTGTGGGTTGCTGGCCGCTGGCCAACCTTCCTATCCGTCCCAATCCATGGGGAGCGCCACCCTTGCGTAGCCGCCGTTCGCCGGCGTGACTCTTGGGCCTGGTCTCCCCGCCAGAGGCCCCGATGCCGCAGCCTGTTGCACCGCCCCCGGCGGTCAGCGGTTCCCTGCGTGCGGAGGGTGCCTGGTGGGCTTACAGTGAGGGCAATTGGATGGTTGCTAGGGGCCTCCCGGTACGCCGGGGGCGCC
>NZ_JBHTVQ010000132.1:0-854 GCF_042792855.1 Streptomyces sp. NPDC056600 | reverse complement strand
GACCTACGTCGCCCCTTCCAGAGTGAATACCTACGTGCTTTCTGCCCCTCCGGGGGCTTTCGGGCGCCGGGGGTGCCGGGTAAAACCGCGCCGCCGGGCTACGTCCGGGAGGAACAAGGTATCTGGTTGATTCTGCCAGTAGTCATATGCTTGTCTCAAAGATTAAGCCATGCATGTCTAAGTATAAGCAATCTATACTGTGAAACTGCGAATGGCTCATTAAATCAGTTATCGTTTATTTGATAGTACCTTACTACATGGATACCTGTGGTAATTCTAGAGCTAATACATGCTAAAAACCCCGACTTCGGGAGGGGTGTATTTATTAGATAAAAAACCAATGCCCCTCGGGGCTCCTTGGTGAATCATAATAACTTAACGAATCGCATGGCCTTGCGCCGGCGATGGTTCATTCAAATTTCTGCCCTATCAACTTTCGATGGTAGGATAGTGGCCTACCATGGTGGCAACGGGTAACGGGGAATTAGGGTTCGATTCCGGAGAGGGAGCCTGAGAAACGGCTACCACATCCAAGGAAGGCAGCAGGCGCGCAAATTACCCAATCCCGACACGGGGAGGTAGTGACAATAAATACTGATACGGGGCTCTTTTGGGTCTCGTAATTGGAATGAGTACAATCTAAATCCCTTAACGAGGAACAATTGGAGGGCAAGTCTGGTGCCAGCAGCCGCGGTAATTCCAGCTCCAATAGCGTATATTAAAGTTGTTGCAGTTAAAAAGCTCGTAGTTGAACCTTGGGTCTGGCTGGCCGGTCCGCCTCACCGCGAGTACTGGTCCGGCTGGACCTTTCCTTCTGGGGAATCCCATGGCCTTCACTGGCTGTGGGTGGAACC
>NZ_JBHTVQ010000131.1:0-1813 GCF_042792855.1 Streptomyces sp. NPDC056600 | reverse complement strand
GAACTGCACAGTGGACGCGAGCATCTGTGGCCAAGTTATTAAGGGCGCACGGTGGATGCCTTGGCACTAGGAGCCGATGAAGGACGTTACTAACACCGATATGCTTCGGGGAGCTGTAAGTAAGCTTTGATCCGGAGATTTCCGAATGGGGAAACCCACCACTCGTAATGGAGTGGTATCCATATCTGAATACATAGGATATGAGAAGGCAGACCCGGGGAACTGAAACATCTAAGTACCCGGAGGAAGAGAAAGCAAATGCGATTTCCTGAGTAGCGGCGAGCGAAACGGAAGAAGCCCAAACCAAGAGGCTTGCCTCTTGGGGTTGTAGGACACTCTGTACGGAGTTACAAAGGAACGAGGTAGATGAAGAGGTCTGGAAAGGCCCGCCATAGGAGGTAACAGCCCTGTAGTCAAAACTTCGTTCTCTCCTGAGTGGATCCTGAGTACGGCGGAACACGTGAAATTCCGTCGGAATCCGGGAGGACCATCTCCCAAGGCTAAATACTCCCTAGTGACCGATAGTGAACCAGTACCGTGAGGGAAAGGTGAAAAGCACCCCGGAAGGGGAGTGAAAGAGATCCTGAAACCGTGTGCCTACAAGTAGTCAGAGCCCGTTAACGGGTGATGGCGTGCCTTTTGTAGAATGAACCGGCGAGTTACGATCCCGTGCAAGGTTAAGCAGAAGATGCGGAGCCGCAGCGAAAGCGAGTCTGAATAGGGCGAATGAGTACGTGGTCGTAGACCCGAAACCAGGTGATCTACCCATGTCCAGGGTGAAGTTCAGGTAACACTGAATGGAGGCCCGAACCCACGCACGTTGAAAAGTGCGGGGATGAGGTGTGGGTAGGGGAGAAATTCCAATCGAACCTGGAGATAGCTGGTTCTCTCCGAAATAGCTTTAGGGCTAGCCTCAAGGTAAGAGTCTTGGAGGTAGAGCACTGATTGGACTAGGGGCCCCTACCGGGTTACCGAATTCAGTCAAACTCCGAATGCCAATGACTTATCCTTGGGAGTCAGACTGCGAGTGATAAGATCCGTAGTCGAAAGGGAAACAGCCCAGACCGCCAGCTAAGGTCCCAAAGTATACGTTAAGTGGAAAAGGATGTGGAGTTGCTTAGACAACCAGGATGTTGGCTTAGAAGCAGCCACCATTTAAAGAGTGCGTAATAGCTCACTGGTCGAGTGACTCTGCGCCGAAAATGTACCGGGGCTAAACGTATCACCGAAGCTGCGGACTGTTCTTCGAACAGTGGTAGGAGAGCGTTCTAAGGGCTGTGAAGCCAGACCGGAAGGACTGGTGGAGCGCTTAGAAGTGAGAATGCCGGTATGAGTAGCGAAAGAGGGGTGAGAATCCCCTCCACCGAATGCCTAAGGTTTCCTGAGGAAGGCTCGTCCGCTCAGGGTTAGTCGGGACCTAAGCCGAGGCCGAAAGGCGTAGGCGATGGACAACAGGTTGATATTCCTGTACCACCTCTTCATCGTTTGAGCAATGGGGGGACGCAGAAGGATAGAAGAAGCGTGCGATTGGTTGTGCACGTCCAAGCAGTTAGGCTGATAAGTAGGCAAATCCGCTTATCGTGAAGGCTGAGCTGTGATGGGGAAGCTCCTTATGGAGCGAAGTCTTTGATTCCCCGCTGCCAAGAAAAGCTTCTAGCGAGATAAAAGGTGCCTGTACCGCAAACCGACACAGGTAGGCGAGGAGAGAATCCTAAGGTGTGCGAGAGAACTCTGGTTAAGGAACTCGGCAAAATGACCCCGTAACTTCGGGAGAAGGGGTGCTTTCTTAACGGAAAGCCGCAGTGAATAGGCC
>NZ_JBHTVQ010000130.1:0-3247 GCF_042792855.1 Streptomyces sp. NPDC056600 | reverse complement strand
GGCCGGGGCAGGCTCAGGCGGCCCGAGCGCGGGCCGGGCGGGTGCGGGCGGTTCCGGCACGGGCCGGGCGGACGGTTGGCGACCAGTACGGCGGCAGACCCCATCAACGCTCCCCACGGACCGGGCGGACGGGGGGCGGCACCGACGCGGACCGGGTCAGCCGAGGCGGACGAGCTGCTCCATGGCCTCCCGCTCCAGCCGGGAGAGGTCGCGGAGCAGCTCCGCCGCCTCCGTCAGGTGCCGCTCCTCGCCCGTCCCGCCGGCCAGGGTGATCAGTTCGGCCACCCGCGTCCACCGGGTGGCCGCCTCGGTGTAGAGCCGCAGGCCCTCGCGCAGCGGGGCGCTGTCCAGGCGCTGGGCGCACTCGGCGAGGAAGTCGCGGTAGAGGTTGCGGAAGAGCGCGCCGCCGGTGCCGCCTCTCTCCATCAGGAGGGCGGCCTGCGGCAGGTCCCGCGCGGGATCGGCGGCGCGGTCGAGCCATGTCGGCGCCAGCTTGCCGGCCTTCTCGATGCCCCGGTGACCGAGGTTGGCGATGGGCGGGTGGAGGAACGCCTCCGCGCAGGCGGTGATCGCGGGCACGATCCGGCTCCACGGGGAGGGCGCGTCCGCGGGGACGTCGAGGGTGAAGGAGCGGTGACGGGCGGTCATCGGTCCGCGCTCGGCCCGGGCGGCGGCCAGCGCGTCCAGACCGGTGGAGACCGCGCCGCCCTGCTGGTCGGTGTCCACCAGGAGGGCGCGCTCGTCGTCGTAGCCGTAGAGGGCGACGACGTGTCCGCCGAAGTGGACCTTCGACGTGAAGTACTCGAGGTGGTAGCTGTCCAGCTGCAGCCCGACCGGACGCCCCGCCTCCACGGCGGTCACCACGTTCTTCCACGCCGTGCGCGGGGAGGTCGTCTCCCGCACCGTCAGTTCCAGGCCGAGGTTGGCCGCGAGGTTCCGGGTCAGTTCGAACGGCTTGACCCTGCCTCCCAGGAACGGGAAGTCCATGGTCCTGCTGTCCCAGTAGACGAAGGACAGGCCGGAGCCCAGCCCGAACAGCATGGGCTCCGACAGGTCGAGGTCCTGGTGCCGCAGCAGGACCCCCAGGGCCGACGTCTCGCAGTGACGGGTGCCGCGGGGTTCGACGTCTTCGACGATGCTCACCCCTCCATGGTGCCCCGGGGCAAGACGGTTCGCCGGACCGCCGGCCGCGCAGTCGGCGCCCCGCCGAGTCGTCCGTGCTCCGCGGCGGGGGCCGTCGCCCCCGTGGCGGGGACCGTCGGCGCGCCGCCACGGCCGACGGCCCGGCCCCGGGGCACGATCGGGCTCACGGGTCGCCGCCGCGGACGGGTGCGGGGCCCGGAGCCGAGTGACCGAGGAGGACGAATGACCACCGACACCGTCGGCCGGTTCCTGCACGCCCTGAGCCCCGACCACCGCGCGGACGTCGAGCGGCGTCCCCGCGAGGAGCAGGAGCGCCTCGCCGACGCCTGGGAGACCGAACTCGCCGACGACCAGGACCTGGACACGCTGAGCGAGCTCTCCGTCCCCGCCGCGGAGAGCGAGGCGGCGGCGCGGGTGATGCGCAAGCTGGGCTGATCCGCCCCCCTGGCAGCGTCCCGGCGGCGGCCCGTCGGTGTCCGCCCGTCCCGTCCCGGTCGCCCACCCACGCGGGCGGGCGCGGGTTGATTCTCGGGGACGCGGACACCAAGCTGACTCCGCACATCGAGGAGAGGACCGCCGATGACCGAGGCCGGACACCCGTTCCGCCGTTACGTCGCTCTGGGAGACAGCCAGACCGAGGGCATGGGGGACGGTGACGACGCCTCGGGGCTGCGCGGTTTCGCCGACCGACTGGCGGAGCGGCTCGCCGAGGACGCGCCCGGCCTCGTCTACGCCAACCTGGCGATACGCGGGCGGGTCGCCGGGCAGGTGCGCGCGGAGCAGCTGGCGCCCGCGCTGGCCCTGCGCCCCGACCTGGCCACCGTGGTCGCCGGGGTCAACGACCTGCTGCGGCCGAAGTTCGACGCCGACGAGGTGGCCGGTCACCTGGAGGCGATGTTCGTGGCGCTGACCGCGGCCGGCGCGCGGGTCGCCACGGTCACGTTCCCGGACCCGGCCGGGATGACGCCGCTGGGCCGGGCGCTCACCCCGCGGGCCCTGGCGCTCAACGACCGCATCCGCGAGGCGGCCCGGCGGCACGGGGTCGCGCTGGTGGACGCGGCCGCTCACGCGGTGATCACCGACCGACGGCTGTGGAGCCCGGACCGGCTGCACGCGAGTCCGCTCGGTCACGAGCGGATCGCCGCCGCCCTGGCCCACGCCCTGGAACTGCCGGGCAGCGACGACACCTGGAGGCGCCCGCTCCCCCCGGCGGCCGCCGCGCCGCCCGTCGGCCTGCACGCCTTCACCACCGAGCTGCGGTGGCTCGGGTCCTTCCTGGGGCCCTGGCTGATCCGGCGGCTGAGAGGCCGGTCCTCCGGGGAGGGCCGCACCGCGAAACGTCCACAGCTCCTGCCGCTGCGGACCACACCCGGACTGGAATGATGACGCCATGTCAGTCATTCACCGAACGACGATGGCTCCCACGAAGGTGGAGCTGCTGACCGCGTGGCTGCCCGGCCGCCCCTGGTACCGGGGCACGGGGACGCCCCGGCTGGAACGGGCCGGCGGTTTCCGGCTCGACGATCCCGCCGGGGAGGTGGGCATCGAGTTCGCGGTGCACGAGGACGCCGACGGCACCGTGTACCACCACGCGATGACCTATCGCGGCGCGCCGCTGGAGCGGGCCGAGGAGGCGCTGATCGGCACCAGCGAGCACGGGGTGCTGGGCACCCGCTGGATCTACGACGCGACCCGGGACCCGGTGGCGGTCGAGCGGATCGTGGCGTTGCTGCGGGGACGCGCGGTGCCGCAGGCGCAGAGCGAGAGCGACACCCCGGACACCTCGGTGGTGGCCTCCTACGGAGGGCCGCTGCCGGGCGGGGTGACCGGGTCGCCGTCCGTGGTGGACGGCGAGAGATGGACGGACGTGCTGCTGGACGGCGTCACCCTGCGGGTGCTGCGGGTGCTCGAGGAGACGCCCGAGGGCGAGAGGGCCGGTCTGCTGCCCGCGGGCGTCACCGCGGGCTGGACCGGCGGGGGCGAGCCGCGGCGCGGGGCCTTCGTCCGGGTGCTCCCCGCCTCCCTGCCGGTCTGACCTCCCTGCCGATCCGGCCGCCCGCCCGCCGTCGCCCGGCGGGCGGCGCGCGGCGCGCGGCGCGCGGCC
>NZ_JBHTVQ010000129.1:0-3539 GCF_042792855.1 Streptomyces sp. NPDC056600 | reverse complement strand
GCCGCCAGGTGCAACGCCACCAACGACGACGAGCACGCGGTGTCCACCGTCACCGCCGGCCCCTCCAGACCGAACGTGTACGCCACCCGGCCGGACGCCACACTGCCCGCGCTGCCGCTGACCAGATACCCCTCGGCCTCCTTGGGCGCCTGCGGCGCCTGGTGCAGCCGGGCGCCGTAGTCGCCGTACATCACGCCGGCGAAAACACCCGTCCGCGATCCGCGCAGCGAGGCGGGGGCGATACCGGCCCGCTCGAAGGCCTCCCATGCCGTCTCCAGCAACAGCCGCTGCTGTGGATCGGTGGTCAGGGCCTCCCGGGGACTCATCCCGAAGAAGTCCGCGTCGAAGTCGCCCGCGTCGTACAGGAAACCCCCCTCACGGGAATAGGAGCTGCCGGCGGTCTCCGGGTCCGGGTCGTACAGCGCGGCCAGGTCCCAGCCCCGGTCGGCGGGGAACGGACCGATGGCGTCCGCGCCGGACCTGACGAGCTCCCACAGGTCCTCCGGCGAGGTCACGCCCCCTGGATAGCGGCAGGCCATGGCGACGACCGCGATCGGGTCGTCGGCGATGGACACGGCGGGCAGTGCCGCCGTCGCCTCGGCCGCTGCCCGCGTCCCGCGCAGCTCGGTCAGCAGCCATGCGCTGAGCGCCCCCGGCGTCGGGTGGTCGAAGACGAGGGTGGTGGGCAGTCGCAGCCCGGTGGCGGTGCGCAGCCGGTTGCGGAGTTCGACGGCGCTGAGGGAGTCGAAGCCCAGGTCGCCGAAGGCCCGGTCGCGGGCCACGGTCCTGCCGTCGGCGTGCCCGAGGACGGTGGACACCGCCGTGCGGACCAGTTCCAGCACCTCGCGTTCCGCCTCGGCGAGCGGCAGCGCGGCCAGGCGGGCGGCCGGTGAACCGTGCCCGGCCGTGGCGGTCGCGGCGGCCGCGCGGCGCGGTGCCGGGCGCGCCAGCGAGCGCAGCGGCGCCGGCACCACGGCGTCCGGCGTCTCGAGGGCCGCCAGGGCGAAGCGGGTGGCGACCAGCAGGGCGGTGGGCGTCGCCAACGCCGCGTCGAGCAGCCGCAGGGCCTGCTCGACGGTGAGCGGGGCGAGTCCGCCGCGCGCCAGGCGCGCACGGTCGGCGGGCGTCAGGTGTCCGGCCATGCCGTCACCGGTGTCCCACAGGCCCCAGGCGAGCGAGGTCGCGGGCAGTCCCCGCGCGTGGCGGTGCTGGGCCAGGGCGTCCAGGAAGGCGTTGGCCGCCGCGTAGTTCGCCTGACCGGCCGTGCCCAGGACCCCGGTGACCGAGGAGAACAGGACGAAGGCGTCCAGGTCCAGGTCCGCGGTCAGCTCGTGCAGCAGCAGCGCCGCGTCCGCCTTCGGTCGCAGCACCGCCTCCAGCCGCTCGGGCGTCAGCTCCTCGACGACGCCGTCGTCCAGCACCCCGGCCGCGTGGACGACCGTGGTGACCGGGTGCTCCGGCGGGACGGAGGCGAGCAGCGCGCCGAGTTCGTCGCGGTCGGCCGTGTCGCACGCCGTGAGCCGGACGTGGGCTCCGAGTGCGGTCAGTCGGTCCACCAGTTCCCGCGCGCCCGGGGCGGCAGGCCCGCGCCGGCTGGTCAGCAGCAGACGGCGTGCTCCCCGGCGGGTGACCAGGTGTTCCGCCACCAGCGCGCCGAGCGACCCGGTGGCTCCGGTGAGCAGGACGGTGCCCCGTCCCGGGTCGCGGTCGGCGCCCGCCTGCTCCGGCGCGGACGGCGGGAGCGGCGGGAGCGGCGGGAGCGGCGGGGACGCGATCCGCGCCAGCCGCGGCACCAGTACCTGGCCGCGGCGCACGGCGACCTGCGGTTCGCCGGTGGCCAGGGCGGCGTGCAGTGCCCGCTCCGACTCCGCGGTGCCGTCGGTGTCGACCAGCACGAACCGGCCCGGGTGTTCGCTCTGCGCGGCCCGCACCAGCCCCCACACCGCCGCCGACGCGAGGCCCGGCACGGTGTCCTGCTCGACGGCGGCGCACGCCCCGGTCGTGACGAGGGCGAGCGGTCCGTCCCCCGCGGCGCCGGACGCCAGCCGCTCCTGGACGAGAGCGAGGGCGCGTCCGGCCGCGTCGTGGGCGTCCGCCACGTTCTCGATCCGGGCCACGGCGACGGGTCGCGTCGAGGCGTCCCGCACGGGCGCTGTCGATCCGGCGGGTGCGGGCCTCCACTCCACGGCGTACAGCGGATCAGCCGCCGCCGTCAGCGCCGTTGCGGGCAGCTCGCGCAGGACCACGGAGGCCACGGACAGCACCGGGTCGCCCGCCGGGTCGCGGCACTCCAGCGAGAAGGCGTCCTTCCCCACCGGCTCCAGCCGCACCCGCAGGGTGCGCGCCCCGGTGGCGTGCAGCCGAACGCCCGACCAGGAGAACGGCAGCACCGTCCCCCCGCCGCCGCCGGGGCGCACGGGCAGCAGGTGCAGCGCCGCGTCCAGCAGGGCCGGGTGGAGGGCGAAGCCGGATGTCTCGTCGTGCAGGTGCTCCGGCAGCTCGACCTCTGCCAGCAGTGCCGCGCCACGGTGCCCGGCGGCCCGCACGTTGCGGAACTGCGGCCCGTAGCCGTAGCCCAGGGCGGCGAGCCGGTCGTACACCTCGCCGACGTCCATGGTGACGGCTTCGGCCGAGGGCCACCCGTCGTCCGGTCCGGGACCGGCGGACCCGCCGTCCGCGGCCAGTGCGCCGGACGCGTACCGCACCCAGGGCGCGCCGGTCTCGGGGCGGCCGTGCACGGTGAAGGCCCGCAGACCGTCCGCCTCCGCCTCCACGGTCAGCTGGACCGGCAGCGTTCCTCCGGCGGGCAGGACCAGCGGCGCCTCCAGCGTCAACTCGTCCACCACCGGGAAGCCGGCCTGCTGACCGGCGCGCAGCGCCAGGTCGGCGAAGAGGCTCGCCGGGGCCAGCGCGGTTCCGTCGACCGCGTGGTCGGCCAGCCAGGGCAGCGTGTCGGTCCCGATCTCGCCGGTGAACTGGAGACCGCCGTCGGCGGCGCGCTCGACCGGCTGACCGAGCAGGAGAGCGGCCCCGGACGGCCGGTCGTCGGCCTCCATCCAGTAGCGGCGGTGCTCGAAGGCGTAGGTCGGCAGGTCGGCGGCGGACGCCCGCACCGGCAGCAGGGCCGCCCAGTCGAGGGCCGCGCCCCGGGTGTGCAGGGCGGCGAGCGCGGCACGCACCGTGCGGCCCCCGTCCCGTTCCTTGCGCAGGAGGGGCACCGCGTCATCCGTGAGCGGGGTCAGGACGGCATCGGGCCCGACCTCGAGGAACAGGGTGGCGCCTTGCTCCTTGAGGGTCCCAACGGCGTGGTGGTAGCGCACGGTGCCGCGGATCTGACGGGTCCAGTAGTCCGGCGAAGCCAGCTCCTCGGCCGTCGCGAGCTGACCCATGAGAGTCGAGACGAGGGGGATCCGGGGGGCGTGGAAGGTGAGCCCGGCCGCGACATCACGGAACTCCTCCAGCACCGGCTCCATGTGCGCCGAGTGGAACGCATGGCTCACGGCCAGGCGCCGCGTCCGCCGTCCCAGCTCTGCGAAGTG
>NZ_JBHTVQ010000128.1:0-3548 GCF_042792855.1 Streptomyces sp. NPDC056600 | reverse complement strand
CCGGGGAACCGGTGCGGGCCGTCGCCGTGGCGCTACGAGAGGTCACTTCTCGCTGTCGTCCTTGTCTGCCTGCTCGGAGTCCTCGCCCTCGATCACGGGGATGAGGGAGAGCTTGCCGCGGGAGTCGATCTCGGCGATCTCGACCTGGACCTTCTGGCCCACGCCGAGGACGTCCTCGACGTTCTCCACGCGCTTGCCGCCGGCCAGCTTGCGGATCTGCGAGATGTGCAGCAGACCGTCCTTGCCCGGCATGAGGGAGACGAACGCGCCGAAGGTCGTGGTCTTGACGACCGTGCCCAGGTAGCGCTCGCCGACCTCCGGCATCGTCGGGTTGGCGATGGCGTTGATCGTGGCGCGGGCGGCCTCGGCGGCCGGGCCGTCGGAGGCGCCGATGTAGATGGTGCCGTCGTCCTCGATGGTGATCTCGGCGCCGGTGTCCTCCTGGATCTGGTTGATCATCTTGCCCTTGGGGCCGATGACCTCACCGATCTTGTCCACCGGGATCTTGACGGTGATGATCCGCGGGGCGTTCGGGGACATCTCGTCGGGCCGGTCGATGGCCTCCATCATCACGTCGAGGATGTGGAGACGGGCGTCGCGGGCCTGCTTGAGGGCCGCGGCCAGGACGGAGGCCGGGATGCCGTCCAGCTTGGTGTCGAGCTGGAGGGCGGTCACGAACTCCTTGGTGCCGGCGACCTTGAAGTCCATGTCGCCGAAGGCGTCCTCCGCACCGAGGATGTCGGTGAGGGTGACGTAGTGGGTCTCGCCGCCGATCTCCTCGGAGATCAGGCCCATGGCGATGCCGGCGACCGGGGCCTTGAGGGGCACACCGGCGTTCAGCAGGGACATGGTGGAGGCGCAGACGGAGCCCATGGAGGTCGAGCCGTTGGAGCCGAGGGCCTCGGACACCTGACGGATCGCGTAGGGGAAGTCCTCGCGGGCCGGCAGGACCGGGACGATGGCGCGCTCGGCGAGGGCGCCGTGGCCGATCTCGCGGCGCTTGGGGGCGCCGACGCGGCCGGTCTCGCCGACGGAGTACGGCGGGAAGATGTAGTTGTGCATGTAGCGCTTGCGGGTCACCGGCGAGAGGGTGTCCAGCTGCTGCTCCATGCGGAGCATGTTGAGGGTGGTGATGCCCAGGATCTGGGTCTCGCCACGCTCGAACAGGGCGGAGCCGTGCACGCGCGGGATGGCCTCGACCTCGGCGGCCAGGGTGCGGATGTCGGTGACACCGCGGCCGTCGATGCGCTTCTTCTCCTTGATCACGCGCTCGCGGACCAGCTGCTTGGTGAGCGAGCGGTACGCGGCGGAGATCTCCTTCTCGCGGCCTTCGAACTCCGGGAGGAGCTTCTCGGCGGCGAGCGCCTTGATGCGGTCCAGCTCGCCCTCGCGCTCCTGCTTGCCGGCGATGGTGAGCGCCTGGGAAAGCTCGGGGCGGACGGCGGAGGACAGGGCGGCGAAGACGTCGTCCTGGTAGTCCAGGAAGATCGGGAACTCGCCGGTCGGCTTGGCGGCCTTGGCGGCGAGGTCGGCCTGGGCCTTGCAGAGCACCTTGATGAAGGGCTTCGCGGCGTCCAGACCGGAGGCGACGATCTCCTCGGTGGGGGCCTCGGCGCCGCCCTCGACGAGCTTGACGGTCTTCTCGGTGGCCTCGGCCTCGACCATCATGATCGCGACGTCGCCGTCCTCGAGGACGCGGCCGGCGACCACCATGTCGAAGACGGCGTCCTCGAGCTCGGTGTGCGTCGGGAACGCGACCCACTGGCCGCGGATCAGCGCGACGCGGACGCCGCCGATCGGGCCGGAGAAGGGCAGGCCGGCCAGCTGCGTGGACGCGGACGCGGCGTTGATCGCCACGACGTCGTACAGGTGGTCGGGGTTGAGCGCCATGACGGTGGCGACGACCTGGATCTCGTTGCGCAGGCCCTTCTTGAAGGACGGGCGCAGCGGGCGGTCGATGAGGCGGCAGGTGAGGATCGCGTCCTCGGAGGGCCGGCCCTCGCGGCGGAAGAACGAGCCGGGGATCTTGCCGGCGGCGTACATCCGCTCCTCGACGTCCACCGTCAGGGGGAAGAAGTCGAGCTGGTCCTTGGGGTTCTTCGAGGCGGTGGTCGCCGACATCACCATGGTGTCGTCGTCCAGGTAGGCCACGGCGGAGCCGCCGGCCTGCCGGGCCAGGCGGCCCGTCTCGAAGCGGATGGTGCGGGTGCCGAAGGCGCCGTTGTCGATGACGGCCTCGGCGTAGTGGGTCTCGTTCTCCACCAGTGTTCTTCTCCTCGTCTTTCGTCCCGGGCTGCCCGTGTGGCAGGGGGACGTCGGCGGAGAAGCGCGCCGTACCTTGCGGGCCGGTCTTCGATCGAAGCTCCCGGGTGTGTCTCCCCGGGGGCCACTACCGAGGACCGGCGGCGGCGAGGTGCGCTTCCCCTCGTTCGGGTGAACCGCTCGCGTGAGCGGTCCGGTCGTGCGACCAGTGATACGTGGTACCCCGTGTGGGTCCGGCGCTCACCGGTGATCACAGTGTGTCGTGCGTGGAGCGTTGTGCTTCCACACTACAAAGTGTGGGTGACACCTCGCACGTTTCCGTACATACGGCAAAGGGAGCGGTCCCCTACCCGGGAACCGCTCCCCTCACGGCGTCTTACTTGGCGCCGCCGGCCGCACCACGGCGGATGCCGAGGCGGTCGACCAGGGCACGGAAGCGCTGGATGTCCTTCTTGGCCAGGTACTGCAGCAGACGGCGACGCTGACCGACCAGGATGAGCAGACCACGACGGGAGTGGTGGTCGTGCTTGTGGCTCTTCAGGTGCTCCGTCAGGTCGGAGATGCGGCGGGTCAGGAGCGCGACCTGGACCTCGGGGGAGCCGGTGTCACCTTCCTTGGTGCCGAACTCGGTGATGATCTGCTTCTTCGTAGCGGCGTCGAGTGACACGCGTACTCCTTGGTGATGTCCTGATGGCCGCCGAGTGCCCCCGGTCTGTGTCTCGGGGGAGCTTCCGTTACTCGGGAGGCGGGGATCCGCTGGGCGCGTCCTCCAGACCGCCGTCGGGCAGGTCCGGTGGTGCGTACACAAACGGCCGTCGCCCAGAGTACCAGGCCGGACGGGGGGTCCTGGGCCCGGGTCGCACAAGTCGGCCGGGGCCCCCGGGCGCGCACTAGGGTACGTCGCGGATCGACCCGGCCCGGTTCGGGCCCGTTCGGAAGGGGCTTCGCATGGCGGAGACAGCGGAGACGGCGGAAGACGTGAAGGCCCGCAAGGAGCGGGAGCGGGACGAGTTGTACGCGCTCGACATCTCCGGGGTGGAGTGGCGGAGCGCGCCGGGGACGGAGCGGGACGAGGAGCGGGTGGAGATCGCCCACCTGCCGGGCGGCGCGGTGGCGATGCGGTCGTCGCTGGACCCGGGGACGGTGCTGCGGTACACGGAGGCGGAGTGGCAGGCCTTCGTGCTGGGCGCCCGGGACGGGGAGTTCGACCTCGAGCCCGCCACCGAGGGCTGAGCGGAATCCCGCGAGGACGCCGAGGGGGCGGGTGCGGTGGTCCGCACCCGCCC
>NZ_JBHTVQ010000127.1:0-3720 GCF_042792855.1 Streptomyces sp. NPDC056600 | reverse complement strand
GGGGCGCTGGGGCGCGGGGGCCTCCCCGCGTACTGCCGGCCCCACCCCCGGGTCGGCGGGGTACCGCGGCCCGCCGGGCCGCCGCACCCAGGGGGTCGGGGCGGCCCGGCGTCGTCCGTCCGCGCTCCGGGTCGGACCCGGGGCACATCGTGCGTGTCAGGCGAGGTCGTGCGTGTCAGGCGAGCGCCAGCCACGCCACCGCGGCGACGACCGCCACGACGGCGACGATGCCGATGATCACGCCGATCCGGGGTCCCGCGGAGGCCGCCTGCTGCTGCTGACGCGCCTGCGGCGCCTCGTCGACGAACGCGCGGAACATCTGGGTGCTGCCGGCCGGGTCGTAATTGCCCTGGGGGCCCTGGGTGTTAGCCATGGCCAGGACCCTAGCGAATGGCGGGTGTCCCGCCCAAGTGCGGGCCGGAACCCGTGCCGAACCTGCCCGGAACCGCCCCGGAGCGTTCCCGGCGCATCCCCGCGGCGCCCGCACATCCCGCACGCGGCGCCCGCCCACCGCCCCCCGCAGCGCGCCCGGACCGGCTGCCCGAGCCCTGACCTGCACTCTTACCCAACCTTCACTTTCGCCAATACTTGCCTTTGCCA
Organism: Streptomyces sp. NPDC056600; assembly: GCF_042792855.1. NCBI lineage: Bacteria > Bacillati > Actinomycetota > Actinomycetes > Kitasatosporales > Streptomycetaceae > Streptomyces > Streptomyces sp. NPDC056600. Next base: position 3,120 of record NZ_JBHTVQ010000127.1, on the reverse strand, counting down.
AGTTTTGATGTAGCCCACACCGTTTTCATTTGCCTACTGCAACCAACCTTCTTACGGTTGGTATACGCAACGATCGACGCGCGGCCCTGGGAGGCTCGATGGCCAGACAGGCGCAGTTCGAGGAGCTGCTGCGGCAGCTCAGCGCCGTCGGCGCCGTCAAGCGGGAACTGGGCCGACAGCTGCCGGCCGACTGCCCGCCCGGATCGGCCGGCGTACTGATCCTCCTGGACCGTCACGGGGACATGCGCCTGAGCCGGCTCGCGGAGCTGCTCGCGGTGGACATCTCCGTGTGCAGCCGGCACGTCTCGCACGTCGCCGACCTGGGATGGGTGCGACGACTGCCCGACCCGGACGACAAGCGCTCCCGCCTGCTGCGTCTCAGCGACGCGGGCCGGGACCGGCTGGCGGAGCTGTCGCAGCGTTCGACCGCGTTGCTCTCCGAACGGCTCGGGGACTGGAGCGACGAGGACGTCGCCCGCCTCACCGAGCTGATGACGCGCTTCCGGCAGAGCTTCGGCGACTGCCGTCGGAACACCTCGGCCGTGCACCAGCACGACCGTTCAGCACAGACCACCCAGTAGACAAAGGGAAACGTATGGCAACCACCACACCAGCTGGTGTGCGGGCCAACGCCGAGCACGGGGGAGGGACCTCCGGCGGCGTCCAGATGACGCACCGGCAGATCTTGGAAGCCCTGTCGGGCCTCATGCTCGGCATGTTCGTGGCGATGATCTCGTCCACGATCGTGAGCAACGCGATGCCCCGGATCATCGCGGACCTGGGCGGTGGGCAGTCCGCCTACACCTGGGTGATCACGGCCTCACTGCTGTCGATGACGGCGTCCACCCCGCTGTGGGGCAAGCTCGCCGACCTCTTCAGCAAGAAACTGCTGATCCAGATAGCCCTGATCATCTTCGTCGTGGCGTCCGCGGGCGCGGGCTTCTCCCAGAACCCCGAGACGCTGATCGTCTTCCGTGTCTTCCAGGGCATCGGCGGTGGCGGTCTGTCCGCCCTGTCCCAGGTCATCCTGGCCTCGATCATCGCTCCGCGTGAGCGCGGCAAGTACGCCGGCTACCTCGGCGCGGTGTTCGCTGTCGCAACCGTGGGTGGTCCGCTGCTGGGCGGCGTCATCACCGACACCGAGTCGCTGGGCTGGCGCTGGTGCTTCTACGTGGGCATCCCGTTCGCCGTGGTCGCCCTGATCGTCCTGCAGAAGACCCTGCGCATCCCGGTGGTCAAGCGGAAGGTCAAGGTCGACTGGCTGGGCGCCACCCTGGTGACCGCCGCGACCTGTCTGCTCCTGCTCTGGGTCACCTTCGCCGGTGACAAGTACGAGTGGAACTCCTGGCAGACCTACGCGATGGTGGGCGGCTCGGTCGCCCTCGCGCTGCTCTTCGTCCTCGTCGAGTCCAAGGTCTCCGAGCCGATCATCCCGCTGCGGATGTTCCGCAACCGCACCGTCGCGCTGGCCTCGCTCGCCTCGCTGTTCGTGGGCATCGGCATGTTCGCCGGCACCATCTTCTTCGCCCAGTACTTCCAGCTGGCGCGGGGCGAGTCGCCGACCATGTCCGGCGTGCTGACCATCCCGATGATCGGTGGCCTGTTCGTCTCCTCCACCGTCTCCGGCAACCTGATCACCCGCACCGGCAAGTGGAAGGTCTGGCTGGTCTCCGGCGGCTTCCTCCTCGCCGCGGGCCTCGGCCTGCTGGGCACCATCCGCTACGACACCCCGTACTGGCACGTCGCGATCTTCATGGCCGTGATGGGCGTCGGCGTCGGCATGATGATGCAGAACCTGCTGCTCGCGGCGCAGAACCAGGTCGCCCCCAGCGACCTCGGCGCGGCCAGCTCGGTGGCGAACTTCTTCCGCTCGCTGGGCGGCACGGTGGGCGTCTCCGCCTTCGGCGCCGTCCTGGGCAACCGGATCACCGACTACGTCAAGGACGGCGTCGCCGACCTGCCCCCGAGGTACGCCAAGGCGATGGGTTCGGCGTCCGCGAGCGACTCCATCCCGGACCTGTCCTCGCTGCCCGGCCCGGTCCGTGAGCTCATGGAGAGCGCCTACGGCCACGGCATCGCCGACATCTTCCTGCTCGCCGCCCCGATCGCCCTGGTCGCGTTCTTCCTGACGCTCTTCATCAAGGAAGTCCCGCTGAAGCGGCACTCGGCGCTCGACGAGACCTCCGGCGAGATCCCGGCCGACGAGGCCACCGCCGAGGTCCCGGCCACCGCCGGCCCGAAGCACGCCGCCCCGTCCACCGGGGCCGTCGCCGCCGCCACCGCCACCGCGGTGGCCGCCACGGCCACGGTCGAGCGCACCGGCCTCCCGGTGCACGGCCACGTCCGCAACGGCGAGGGCGCCCCGCTGCCGCACGCCGCGGTCACGCTGATCTCGCTCGAGGGACGCCAGCTCGGCCGGGCCATCGCCCAGGCCGACGGCGCCTACGCGGTGGACGTCCCCGGCGTCGGCTCGTACGTGCTGATCGCCTCGGCCGACGGCTTCCAGCCGCAGGCCTCCACGGTCACCGTGAACGGCGAGCCGCTGGCGTACGACATCCTGCTGAGCGGCACCAGCGGCCTGACCGGCGTCGTCCGCGCGGCGGCCACCGGTGAGCCGGTGGTGGGCGCCATGGTGATCGTCACCGACGTGCGGGGCGACCTGATCGCCACCGGCGCCACCGACGGGGCGGGCGAGTTCGCCTTCGCCGCGGTGGTCCCCGGCGACGTCACCGTCGCGGTCAACGCCGCCGGTTTCCGGCCCAGCGCCCTTCCGGTCCAGGTGGCCACCACCGGGGTCACCCGGGTGGAGGCCGTGCTGGAGGCGGGCTCGCAGCTCAAGGGTGTCGTGCGCTCGCCGTACGGCCCGCTGCCCGACGCCCGGGTCACGCTCCTGGACGCGGCCGGCAACGTGGTCTCCACCGCCACCACCGGTGAGGACGGCGTGTACGCCTTCGCCGACCTGGACGGCGGCGACTACACGGTGATCGCCACGGGCTACCCGCCGGTGGCCACCACCCTGGCCGTCCGGCAGGACGTCGAGGACCACGTCGTCGAGCTCTCCCACCCGGGCGAGTAGGCGACAGCGGCCGGTGGCAGGGCTCCCCGAGGGAGCCCTGCCAC
>NZ_JBHTVQ010000126.1:0-4014 GCF_042792855.1 Streptomyces sp. NPDC056600 | reverse complement strand
ACGCAGGGCCCGCCACCCTGGCCGGGGTGGCGGGCCCTGCGTCGTCCGCCCGCACCTGAGGTCAGGCGGCCGCCCGGACCGCCAGCCACTCCGGCAGGTCCGCGAGATCACGGTTCCCGCCTATCGCCAGCAGCATCGCGTCGGCCGGCGTGGGCTCGAACGGCTCGTGCAGCAGCGGCATCCCCGCCTGCTCCGGCGTCCGGTCCGCCTTGCGGTGGTTGTCCTCCGCGCAGGAGGCCACGGTGTTCAGCCAGGAGTCCCGGCCGCCCTGCGCCCGCGGCACCACATGGTCGACGGTGGAGGCGCGCCCACCGCAGTAGGCGCACCGGTGCCTGTCCCGTACCAGCACTCCCCGCCTCGACCACGGCGCTTGTCTTCGGAACGGCACCCGGATGTACCGGCAGAGCCTGATCACCCGGGGGGCGGGTATGTCCACCGCGGCCGCCCGCATCCGAAGATCGGGATGGGCCTGCTCCACGACCGCCTTGTCCTGGAGCACCAGCACCACGGCGCGGTTCAGCGTCACCGTCGACAGCGGCTCGAAGCTCGCGTTCAGCACCAGCGTGTCCCGCACAACAACCAGCCCACCTCTCGTGTGCCGGCCGCCCCCCTGGCAGCCGGAATCCCACTCTGGCCGGGCGTGCCGCGAGGGACAACGCAATATCCGCCGCCCCAACGGCAGAAAAGAAGCCCGCCCCTGATCAATTCCAAGACCAGGGACGGGCAAAACGTGCCGTGCGGCACTGACGCGGACTCAGTTCCCGGCGGGGACCTCGTACTCGCCGATCAGGTGGGCGCGGCCCAGCGTGTGGAAGCGCAGATTGAATCCGACCGCCGCCGGACTGGTGTCCGCGTCCGGGCCGAGCTTCTCCTGGTCCACGGCGTAGACCGTGAAGACGTACCGGTGCGGTCCGTCCCCGGCCGGCGGCGCGGCCCCGCCGAAGTCACGCGAGCCGTAGTCGTTGCGCGCGTGCACCGCGCCCTCGGGCAGGCCCTCGAACGCGCCCGAGCCCGCGCCGGCCGGCAGCTCCGTCACGGAGGCCGGGATGTCGAACAGCACCCAGTGCCAGAACCCGCTGCCGGTGGGGGCGTCCGGGTCGAAGCACGTCACCGCGAAGCTCTTCGTCCCGGGCGGGAAACCCTCCCAGCGCAGGTGCGGGGACGTGTTGCCCGCCGCGTGCACCTGGGCGTCCGCGAGCGTGCCGCCCGCCTCCACGTCGTCACTGGTCACCGTGAACGACGGGACCTGCGGATGGAAGTCGTGCGGCAGCGGCGGCCGGCTGGACTGGGTCACCTCGGTTACCTCCTGGCTGTGGGGCAGGAACCGCGCCGGCGAAGGACGCGGTTCCGCTTGTCCCGTCCGAGCCTAGAACCAGTTGCGCTTGCTGCCGACCTCGGACAGCCACTGGTTGAGGTACGCCGCCCAATCGGTCCCCTGGTAGTCGTGCAGACCCACCTTGAACGAGCGGAAGGTGTCGCTCCCCTCGCTGAACAGCCCCGGCTTCTTGTCCATCTCCAGGACGACGTCCATCTCGGACTGGTCCGCGACGAAGCTGATCTCGACCTGGTTCAGCCCTCGGTACTGCTGCGGGGGAAGGAACTCGATCTCCTGGTAGAACGGCAGCTTCTGCCGGGTCCCGCGGATGTGCCCGCGCTCCAGGTCCGCGTTCTTGAAGCGGAAGCCGAGACGTACGAAGGCGTCCAGGATCGCCTTCTGGGCCGGCAGCGGGTGCACGTTCACCGGGTCCAGGTCGGAGGAGTCCACCGCCCGGGCGATCGCCAGCTCGGTGGTCACCCCCACGTGCATGCCGCGCAGCGCGGAACCGTCGATCATCGTGACCGGCGTCTCCCACGGCACGTCGATGCCGAACGGCACCGTGTGCACCGCACCGGCCTGCAGCTGGAACGCACCGCCCAGCGGGACCTTCAGGAACTCGATGTTCTGCCGGTACTCCTGGTTGTCCCCGCCCTCGACCTCGACCTGTGCCTGCAGACCGACCGCGAGCCCCTCGATCTGCTGGTCGACCGACCCGCCCTGGATCCGCACCTCACCCTGCACCACGCCGCCGGGGACCACGTTGACCTCGGTCAGCACGGTCTCCACCGAGGCGCCCCCGGCACCGAGACTCGCGAGCAGCTTCTTGAACCCCATCTGTGTCCCTCTCTCCAGGCGCCCCCGTGGGTCCGCGCCCTCTCAGTCGTCCTCAGGTTCCTGCGATCCCTGACGGTTACTGGTAACGCCTGAGGCCAGGCGAACGGTTCCTGCCCCCGGAACCCGCACGGATCGGACCAGAACCCTCCCCATCCACCGCCCCCACGCCACCACCGCCCCTCCAGTACGCTCGGAGGACATGATCGCGACCCCCGACCGTACGCCAAAGTCCCGCCAGCTTGGTCATGTGCACGTTTACCGGACGTACGGCATGTCAAGGCGGTCAGCATGAATCTCGAGGATCTCGCTCACGCCGCCGAAGAGGTCGCGCCCAGGCTGCTCGGGGCCGTTCTCACCCATGAGGCACCCGAGGGAACCGTCAGCATCGCCATTACGGAGACCGAGGCGTACTCCGGCTCTGCCGATCCCGCCTCGCACGCATACCGTGGCAGAACACCACGCAACGCCGTGATGTTCGGACCCGCAGGACACCTGTACGTCTACCGGTCCCATGGTCTCCACTGGTGCGCCAACATCGTCACCGGCACGGACGGCATCGCCTCGGCAGTCCTCATTCGTGCGGGCAAGGTGGTCGAGGGGGAGGACCTGGCTCGAGAGCGCCGAGGAAGCGCAGTCGAGAGTTCACGTCTCGCGCGAGGACCGGGGAACTTCTGCCAGGCAATCGGCATCACGGCAGAGCACAACGGCACAGATCTGCTGGGCGGAACCGCGGTCGCTCTGTCGCAGGGTGAGTCAGTGCCTCCCGCGCTCGTCCGGGTCGGTCCCCGGGTAGGCGTGAGCAAAGCTCATGACTGGCAGCACCGCTTCTACGTCGCCGGCGACCCGACCGTCTCGGCCTACCGTCTGAGCCCGCGAGCCAAGCCGTCCGCCGGAATCTGAGCCGCTCTCCACCGCGCGCAGGTCCCGAAAGGTGATCCTGCAGTGATCAGACCTGAACTCCCGAACGCCCCGCCCTCGCGGCAGCAGCTCGACGAGTTCGCGCGCCTGCATGACCACCGTCCGCACGTGATCGATCCGCGCGGGGTCCTCGTGGTCCAGCACCTCCAACAGGTACTCGACGTCGCCAAGGTGCACCGGCACATGCTTCGTCCACAGTCCGGTCGTCGACAGTCCGGCCAATTCCGTCCGGACCTCCAGCAGGTCGGCACGGGCAAGGTCGACATCGGCGCGCTTGCGCCCTGGTGGCTTTCGGCCCGCTACGACAAGGATCTGGCCAAAGGCCCGGCGCGTCTCGCCACGGCCCTGGACATCGACCGCGCTCTCGACGGCACCGACGCCTGCGCCGCCGGAGGATCCCCCCTCACCGTCCTCACGGGTACCGCCGTGCGCGTCGACCAGGTACGGAACGGTCCCCGCACCGGAGTGGCCGGCGACGGAGGGAACGGGGACCTGCACTCGTGGCGCTACTGGATCGACGGCGATCCGACCGTGAGCCCGTACCGCGCCCACGTGCCCCGTCGACGGCGGGCTTGACGCCGCCCCTCGCGATCCGTAAGGTAGCCCGAGCCGCAAGACACGGCAGGCGTTCTGCCTTCACCGTGTGCGGCCACTCCACTACTCAACCTCTCCCCTGACCGGGGCGAATTCCTGCGTGCCCGCACGCCCGGAATTCGAACTGCAGGACTCGATTATGAGTTTCGGGAGCGAGTCGGTTAGCGTAGTGAATGCCGAAAGGCCGACGGATCTGATCTGGTCCGGAAGCCGGCGGCAACCCCCCTCCGACAGGGAATCGGACACCGAAAGGTTCTGATAGAGTCGGAACCGCCGGAAAGGGAAAACGCCGAAAGGCGAAGGACCTGGAAAGCACCGAGGAAATCGGAACGGAAACGGTCTGATAGAGT
>NZ_JBHTVQ010000125.1:0-6326 GCF_042792855.1 Streptomyces sp. NPDC056600 | reverse complement strand
CGGCGCGGGCGTCGGCCCGCGCCGCGTGCGGCGTCCCCGGCACGGCGGCCCCGGGCCCCTACCCCGGGCCGTGCAGGCGTACGGGCAGGCGCTCGTGACCGTTGCTGATGAGGGAGGGCACCGGGCGCAGTTCCTCGGCCGGGACGGCCAGGGTCATGTCCGGGAAGCGTGCGAACAACAGCCTCAGCGCGGTGGCGACCTCCAGCCGGGCCAGGGGAGCGCCCAGGCAGAAGTGCACGCCGTGACCGAAGGCCAGGTGCTCCTTGCCGGCCCGGGTGACGTCGAACGCGTCCGGGTCGGGATGCCAGGAGGGGTGCCGGTTCGCAGCGGCGTAGGAGGCGAGGACCGGGGCCCCCTTGGGGATGACCCGCCCGTCGGGGAGGGGGACGTCGACGACGGCGTAACGGAGCGGCAGGTGCTTGACCGCCGGCTCGAGACGCAGGGACTCCTCGACCACGTCCGCCCAGCCGACGCGGCCCTCACGGACATGGGCGAGCTGGTCGGGGTGGGTGAGCAGCAGGGTGACCGCCCGGTCGACGGCGTTGCCGGTGGTCTCGTACCCGGCGCTGATCATCAGCAGGAGCGTGTCGCGCAGTTCCACGTCGCTGAGGCCGCGGTCGTCGCCCTCCTCGTCGCGGGCGGCGATCAGGAAGGAGGTCATGTCGTCGGCCGGTGCGGCGCGCTTCCTCGCGATCAGCTCGTCGAGCGCCTGATAGAGCGAGACGGCGTTCGCGGTGGCCTCCTCGCGACTGAGCGTGGTGGTGAACACGCCGTCGACGAGGCTGCGGAAACCGGCGCGTCGGTCCTCGGGGACGCCCATGAGCTGGGCGATCACCGCTATCGGCAGCGGGAAGGCCAGCTTCTCCCGCAGGTCGACGACCTCGTCACCGCTGCCCGCGATGTCGTCCAGCAGACGCGTGACGAGGGTCTCGACGGTCGGGGCGAGCGCGCCGACGGGCCGGGCGCCGAAGGCGGAGGAGACCAGCCGGCGCAGGCGCCGGTGATCGCCGCCGTAGGCCGTGAACATGTTTCGCACCGAGACCCACAGGGCCAGCGGCCAGGTCGGCGCGACAGCGACGAAGTCGGGCCAGTGGGCGCGGGCGTCCTTGGAGAGGTCCTTGCCCACCAGAAGTCTCTTCAGCAGGTGGGGGTCGGAGACCGACCAGGCCCGCACGCCGAGGACGTCGACGGGTGTGGCCGGGCCGCGGGCGTGCAGCGCCCGGTGTTCGGCGTGCGCGTCCGAGCCGGTGGGATCCAGGACGAGTAACGGGTCGTCGGGCTGCATGCGGTCCCTTTCGGAGGGCGGGTGGCGGGAAGGAACACAGGGAGGCTTTCCAGCGCGTGGCCGAACGGACCCGGCCGGCGGCGCCTTTTTCGGAGGACGGGCGACGCCTCAGTGCGGGAAGCGGCGGGGCGGGCGCGTGATCACCGTGTCCCGGAACTCCGCGATGCGGGAGTGGACCTGCCGCATCAGACGGGTCTCCTCGATGCGGTCCAGGTACAGGCAGCGGGCCGCCAGGGCGGGGAGCTCGACGACGAAGCAGAGGGACATCAACGGGTTGACGAAGAGCTCGCTGCCCCTGGTCCGCTCGGTGAACCGGACGTCGCCGAACTCGCCGCGCACCGCGGCGGCGATCGACCCGTTGACGATGCTCGGGTGGTCCGGGGTGTGGTGCCGGGCGTGCTCCACCGCGTCGAGGTAGAGGGCGCCCTCCCGGGACGCGCGCGGGATCGAGAACGCGCCCAGGTACCCGCCGTCGCGCTCCAGCGCCGCCACGTTCTCCAGCACCTGCACGTGGTTGACGCCGTGGTACGCGTCCACGCCGAAGCCGACCGAGACCACCAGCCGCACCGGGACCTCCTCCAGCGCGGCGAGCGCCGCCACGGAGGCCATGTCCTCCTCCGGGGTTCCCAGTCCGGCCTCGTCGCCGCGCATCAGGATGTCGGTGCCGCCGTCGACCAGCACCACCGCGTCGATGTCGTGCCGGTCGATCAGCGCCCGGTAGGCGTCCCGCAGCGGGCGCACCCCTGTCCGGGGGAAGGCGTACACCGTGGACGGACGGCCGTGCAGGTCCAGCCACCGGGCCAGGGGCCGCTCGGGGAAGTAGTCGCCCGGCAGGACGGAGTCCGGGGTGACCGCGGCGAGGTTCTCCGCCACCCACTCGTCAAGGGGCAGCGCGGTGAGCTCGGTGAACGAGAGGTTCGCGAGGTGCACCTCCTTGCCCTGGTGCTGCAGGGACAGCGCGACGGGCAGCCCCGCGTAGACGTCGAAACCGCCGCCCGCGCCCGCGACGAGGATCCGCTGCGCGCCGTCGAGCCTGCCGAACAGTGGATTGGTGTGCAGGAACGTCATGGGCCGCAGTGTGGACGGCCGCGGCGCCGGGACGCCACGGGGTTTCGGCTCCACCGCCCGGTGGTCCTCCCGCCGCCTCAGCGTTCCCGCTCCCGCTCGTCGGACCGCTCCGCCTCCCAGGCGCCGCTGCGCAGGAAATGGGTGTCGTACCGCTCCTGGACGTCCAGCAGGCTCTCGGGGGAGGCCTCGCCGAGCGCGATGCGCCGCAGATGGCGGAAGTAGTCGAAGCGTTCCACCCCGGGCGTGATGACGACGAGGATGTCGGCGTCGTGCCCGGGCGGCGCGGCGAAGGCGTGCGGCATGCCGGGCGGGACGACCACGAGGTCGCCGGGCCCGGCGGTGACCACCTCCTCGCCGGACAGCAGCCGGGCCGTCCCCGACACCATGAAGAACATCTCCGCCGAGTTGTCGTGGCGGTGCGGCCGGGCGCCGTCGGCCCCGCCGGTCAGGGTGGCGCGCACGACGGACAGCGCTCCGCCGGTCGCGCTGCTGTCGGCCAGCAGCCGGATCGCCGCGGGCAGGCGGCCGGTGACCTCGGCGTCCGCGGCGCGGACCACCACGGACGAGGAGAAGTCGGGCAGGATCAGCGACATCCGGGTCTCCCTGTGCTCGTGCTCGTTCGGGGTACGGGTACGGCGCCGCCGGCCCGGTCCTGGCCGAGTATGCCGAAGACGCCGGGTCAGCGCCGGACGAGTGCCAGCACGCTCAGGCCGAACATGGCCACGCCCAGCGGCAGATGGACGGACGGCACGTGGGCGACGCCGAGCACCACCTGGACCGAGGCGAGGACCAGGAAGCCCGTCGCGTGCCACACCGGGCGCAGCGGACCGCCCCCCGGCTTCCAGGCCAGCACCGCCGCGAGCAGGTACAGCATCGACGCCCCGTACATCACCCGCGCCCCCACGCTGTGCAGCGTCTCCCCGTACGGCTCGGTCAGCAGCAGCCCGGCGGACACCGCCTGGAGGAAGATCGTCGCCGTCTGCAGCGCTATCGCGATCCGCAGGAACGAGGAGCCGCGCCCCGCGGTCGCCGTCACCTCAGTGGCCATGTCACAGTCCCCTTTTCCGCCCTCGGGCAGCGCGTCGATATGGTCTCGACAGCTCGACGACACGGGCCTGCGAAAGGTAAGGCGGGGGGCGGACGCGGCATGGGGACGGTGGAGGCGGGGACGGACGGGGTGACCGGCGAGCGGCGCAGACTGATCAACGTCGCCTACCGGCTGCTCGGTTCGGTGGCCGAGGCCGAGGACGCGGTGCAGGAGGCGTACGCGCGCTGGTTCGCGCTGCCGCCGGTCGGGCGGGAGGAGATCCGTGTCCCCGGCGCGTGGCTGACGACGGTGACCGGCCGGATCTGCCTGGACCTGCTCGGCTCGGCGCGGGCCCGCCGTGAGCGCTACGTCGGCGCGTGGCTGCCCGAGCCGCTGCCCGACCGGACCGAGTGGGAGCGCGCCGGAGTCGCCGGTTCCTCGCTCCCCGCGGACCCCGCCGACCAGATCGTCCTGGACGAGTCGGTGTCCATGGCCTTCCTGGTGGTGCTGGAGGCGATGACGCCGGCCGAGCGGGTGGCGTTCGTCCTGCACGACGTCTTCCGGTACCCGTTCGCCGAGGTCGCCGGAGTGCTCGGCCGGACGCCGGCCGCCTGCAAGCAGCTGGCCTCGTCCGCCCGGCGGCGCCTCGGCGGCGCGGACGCTCCGGAGGCGGGCGGCAGGGCGGACGTGGTGCGGCGCGTCAAGGAGGCGTGGGAGAGCAAGGACATCGAGGCGCTGATCGCCCTGCTCGACCCGGCCGCCGTGATGACCGCGGACGGCGGCGGCCTGGCCGGCACCGTGCCGCACCCGGTGGAGGGCGGGACGCGCATCGCCCGGTACATGGCGGCGATCGCCGACCGGGCCCCGGGGCTCGAGCTCGTCGAGCGGTCCGTGGGCGGGCTGCCCGGCCTGGTGGCCCGGCGGGCGGGGGCCGTGGAGACCGTCGCCTCGTTCGACGTCTCCGGCGGCCGCGTCACCCGGGTGTGGGTGGTCCGCAACCCGGAGAAACTGCGCCCCTGGCTCCGCGAGGGCTGAGCCCGCGTCACCGGGCCGACGGGCGGCCTCAGAAGCGCGGGCTCGAGGCCCGGCTCTCGACCAGGCGGGCGGCCTCCTGCGGTGTGGCGACGGACGGCGGGGAGCCGTCCAGCGGGCGGCGGGCCGTCTCCTTCATGCAGGCCACCGAGACCACCCCCACCAGCGCCGCCGCCATGGAGTAGTACGCGGGCATCATGTCGCTGCCGGTCACCGAGATCAGCGCGGTGATCACCAGCGGCGTCGTCCCGCCGAAGAGGGAGGCGGACAGGTTGTAGCCCACCGCCAGCGACCCGTACCGCACCGGCGTCGGGAACAGCGCCGGCAGCGCCGCGGACATGGTGCCCAGCAGGCACACCAGCGACAGCCCCAGCATCAGCATCCCGGCCGCGACGGCGACGAAGCTGCCCTGCTTGACCAGCAGGAAGGACGGGGCGGAGAGCACCAGAAAGCCGAGCATGCCGGCCATCAGCAGCGGCTTGCGGCCGTGGCGGTCGTTGAGCCGGCCGACCTGGTTGATCACCAGCATCAGGACCACCATCGTGCCGATCAGGAACAGCAGGCCGTGCGTCTCGGAGTAGCCCATCTCGTCGGAGAGGTAGGTCGGCATGTAGGACAGCAGCATGTAGTCGGTGACGTTGTACGCGCCGACCAGGCAGACGCACAGGATCAGGGTGGGCCACTGCGTGCGGAAGATGTCCCTCAGGTCGGCCGTGGCGCTGGGCTCGACATGGGCCGGCGACGCGGTGGCGCGGTGCGAGGACTCCTCCTCCAGCCGCTTGAAGGCGGGCGTCTCGTCCAGCCGGAGCCGCAGGTACAGCCCGACGAAGCCGATGGGCCCGGCCACCAGGAACGGCACCCGCCAGCCCCAGTCCTCCATGCCCTGGTCGCCCAGCAGCGCCGTCAGCACCGTGACCAGTCCCGCCGCGGCGACGTAACCGGCCAGGGTGCCCAGCTCCAGGAAGCTGCCCCAGAAGCCGCGGCGCCGGTCCGGGGCGTACTCCGCGATGAAGGTCGACGCGCCGCCGTACTCGCCGCCCGTCGAGAAGCCCTGCACCAGCCGGAACAGGAGCAGCAGCACCGGAGCCCAGAAGCCGATCGTGGCGTACGACGGGATCAGGCCGATGCAGAAGGTGCCCACCGCCATCAGGATCATGGTCAGCGCGAGGACCTTCTTGCGGCCGATCCGGTCGCCCATCGGCCCGAAGACCAGGCCGCCGAGCGGCCGCACCAGGAACGATGCCGCGAAGGTCGCGAACGACGACAGCAGCTGCACCGTCTCGTTCCCGGGCGGGAAGAAGACGTGGCCGATGGTGACGGCGAGATAGCTGTAGATGCCGAAGTCGAACCACTCCATCGCGTTGCCCAGCGAGGCCGCCTTCACCGCGCGACGGACCATCGCCTCGTCCGTCACGGTGATGTCGGTGCGCCGCAGCGGAGGGTTCCGGCGCCGCTCCGCGGCCCGGAACAGGGCCCGGTGGCGCCTGACCGCCCCGGCGTCGGAGGCGGCGGCATCGGACGGGCGTGATTCCCGCAACGCCATGAAGGGTCCTCTCTCCCGGGGCGGCGGAGTGCGGCACCTGGCGCGGACCGGCCCGCGCGGATCACCCCGCGCGCCTCACTGTGCGTTCTTCTCCCCGGTCCCGCCCTCCGACCCGCCGGTCTCCACGTCTCCCGCGCATCCTCGGAAGGGCGGCGAGGCCGGCCGCGCCGACGGATGGGTCCCTCGGGAAGTGAGCTGAGGCGAGACGCCCGGAAGTGAGCCGAGGGGGGGGGGGCGGGCCCCGGGGGGTTTGTCTGGGCCCGTCCTCCCCCCGCTGGGCCCCCCCCGCGCCCGCTACCCCCCCCCCCCGGTGCGGGGGTGCGGCGCGGCGGGCCCGCGGCGCCCCCACGGCCCGGGACCCGGTCCTCGGC
>NZ_JBHTVQ010000124.1:0-6513 GCF_042792855.1 Streptomyces sp. NPDC056600 | reverse complement strand
GGCTCCACGGCCGGGGCGACCGGGCGTTCGCGTACCGGCCGTACCGGCCCGTGCCCCTCGGTCAGGAGCCGGAGTCCGTCTCCTGCTCCGCCGAGGCGGCCCGCTTCGTGGCGCGGCGCTTCCCGGTGGCCGCCGGCCCGGACTTCGGTGCGGCCGCGGCTTCCGTCCCGGCCCCGGTCTCCCCGTCGGCCCCGGCCTTGTCCCCGGCCCCGGTGTCCCCGTCGGCCCCGGCCTTGCCCTCGGCCCGTTCCGTGTCCTCGTCGCCCATCCCCGGGAGGAAGTCCGTGAACAGTTCGTGGACCTCGCGGACCAGCGGCCGCAGCACCCGGAAGCGGGCCAGCGTGACGCCCAGCGTGGTGAGCCGGGCGCCCCGCTCGGCCAGCCGGTAGCTGCGTTCGCGGCCCGGGGTGCGGTCGAAGACCCAGTAGACGACCAGCCCCATCAGGGAGAGCCACATCAGCTCCGGCAGCGTGTCCTTCAGCTCGGCCGGGACCTTCGCCTTCGACCCCGACAGCACCTCGCGGAAGATCCCGATGGACTCCTCGCGCGGCGCCTTGGAGTCGGCGGAGAAGGGGCTCAGCGGCGAGTCCGGGTCGGCGGCGTTCTTGAAGAACTGCGCCGCGAACTCGTGGTACGGCTCCGCCACGTCCAGCCAGGCCTTGAGCACCCCCGCCAGACGGGCCTGCAGGTCCGTCTCCCGGTCCAGGACCGCCCGGGCGGCCACCTTGTGCTCCGCGCCGATCCGGTCGTAGAAGCCCTGGATCAGATGTTCCTTGCCGGAGAAGTAGTAGTAGGCGTTGCCCACCGACACCCCGGCCTCCTGGGCGACGGCCCGCATCGTGGTGCGGTCGTAGCCCTTTTCCTGGAAGAGGCGCATGGCCGTCTCCAGGATCAGCGTGCGGGTCTGCTCGCTCTTGGGCTTCGGGGTCCTGGGTTCCTTCGGTTCGGGCACGCCCTGAGCCTAACCAGTGCCGTCAGCCGGTGGGACATGCCCCGTCGGGGCACCCCGGGGCGTCGAGGGTCCACCCGATGTCGGGGTGGTACACCCAGCCGTCCTCCCGCCGGTACACCCCGCCGCCCCAGCGGCCCGGCGTGCCGGCGGGGGAACGGGGCCACAGATGCCCCCGCCACTTGGCGGCCGTCAGCACCGCGGCCCGGGCCACCCGCTCGCCCGTCGGCGTGCTGAGCCGGTGGGCGAGCGGGCGGTGCTCGCGCAGCGCCCACAGGCAGACGATCCAGGCGGCCGGGCCCCGGTAGACCTGGCCGGCGTCGCCGACCACCGTGATCTCGTCCAGGGTGGCACCGTGGTCCAGGCCGGGGAAGCGGCGCCGGGCCTCCTCGGAGGCCGCGGGCACCAGCTCCAGCCGGACCAGCTGCGGCTGCCGCCGCAGCCAGCCGCTCAGGTGCCGGCACAGCGGGCACTCGGCGTCGTAGAGCACCGTCAGTCCGGTGACCGGCACCCGGCTCGCCGCGGTCACCGCCCTCACGCCCCGGTCGGCGCGGCGGGAGCCGCCCACGCCTGCGGGTCCACCGGCGGCACCAGCTCCCGCTCCATCCGCCCGCGGCGGCGGATCCGGCTGAGCACCCACACGTTGCCCAGGTGCAGCACGCCGAGGACCAGCAGCACCACGCCGAGCTTCGTGGAGAGCGCCTCGAAGATCCCCCGGGCGTCCGCGACGGCCTCGTCGCGGTTGAGGTACAGGGCGACGAAGCCGAAGTTGACCAGGTAGAAGCCGACCACCAGCAGGTGGTTGACGGCCCCGGCCAGCTTCTCGTCGCCCTTCATCACGTCGGCGAGGAAGATCCGCCCGTTGCTGCTGAGGGTGCGCGCCACCCAGACCGTGAGCCCGATGCTGACGACCAGGTAGACGACGTACGTGATCACCGTGAGGTCCATGCCCCCACCTTCCTTGAACGCGTTCAAAAAACGCTGACGAGATGAAGGTAGACCTCTTTTTGAACATGTTCAAGTCCGTCGCGCGGTCCGACGCGCGCCTACGCTGGGGTGTGTGACGACTCCTCATCGGTTCATCGCCGCCGTGTGGAAACGGCTCCGCGGCTCCTGGCAGTGGCGGATCCTCCACCTCGCCAACGCCACCTTCATGGTGGGCGTGACGGGAGTGGTCCGCGACGACGCGGGGCGCGTGCTGGTGCTCCGCCACCGGCTGTGGAACCCGGCGCTGCCGTGGGGCCTGCCGACGGGATTCGCCAAGCGGGGCGAGGAGTTCGGGCAGACGGTGGTCCGCGAGGTCAAGGAGGAGACCGGCCTCGACGTCCGGCCCGGCCGGCTGCTCCGGCTGCGCAGCGGCTTCCGGCTACGGCTGGAGGTGGCCTACGAGGCGGAGCTGGTCGGCGGGGAGCTGGCCGTCGACGACTTCGAGATCCTCGAGGCGCGGTGGTGCGATCCGGGAGACCTCCCGGAGGGCCTGCAGCCGTCCCACCACGAACTCCTCACGGACCTTCCGCGGGCGTGACGCCCGGGGCTCAGCCGCGGCGGCCGGCGGTCGCGGGCTCCGCGGCGCGCTCGCGCCCGGAGCCCCGCTCGGCGGCGGAGCCGGCGGGGGAGCCGGGCGTCGGGCGGGAGGCCCGGTCGTCGGCGGAGGCGCCGCGGCCGCGGGCCGCGCCGCTCCCGCCCGCACCGCGGCCGTGCTCGCCCGCGGCCGGACCGCCCACCGTGCGCCGCCCGTTCTCCGCCGAGTCGTCCCGCTCCCTCTGGTGGCCCTTGCCCCGGTCGTCCCCGTCGTCGTCGCGCTTCAGGGTGCCGTCGGCCGGCGCCTCGCCGCCGTCGCCGACCAGACCGGCGCAGTACGCGGACACCCCGGCGCTCCCCGCCGCGGCGTCCAGCTTGCGGCGCTGTTCCGCCGTCAGGGAGCGTCCGGCCAGGTGGTCACGGCAGGCGTCGCGCAGCGACTCGCGGGACCCGCGGCCCCGGTCCCCGGACTGCCCGCCGGTGCCCTTGCCGTCCTTGCCGCCGTGCGCGTCACCGGACCGGGGCGCGTCCGACGCGTCACCGTGCCCGGCAGCGCCGGACGTCCCGCGGTCCTCCCCGTCGGCGCCGCCCGCCGACGTGCCGCCGGGCGAGGGCAGGGCGCCGGAGCCGTCGGTGACACCCGACAGGGCGCCCCCGGGCAGCGGGACCGCCGGCGACTCCGAGCCCAGCGGCACCGGCGTGGACGTCCCGGAGGGCGCCGGGATCCCGGTGGCCACCGACCCGGCCGGGGCCCGGTCCCCGGAGACGAAGCCGTGCAGCCCGCCGCCGATCGCCGCGCCACCGCCGACCACGCCGGTCACCAGCACCGCCGCCAGCGCGAAGCGGCGCCGGGCCGCGCCGCGACCGCGCCGCGCACGCGGCGGGAGTGCCGCGCCCGGGGTGTCGGGCCTCCGCGCCCCGGCCGCGCCGCGCGCGGTCCGGGCCGCGCGGAAGGCGGCCAGCGCGGCGTCCTCGCCGGCCGCGAAGTCCGCGGCACGCTCCGCGGGGTCCGCCGGAGCCGCCGAAAGGCTGTCCAGCATCCGCGCGAGGTCCCGGGCCGCCCCGGGGTCGTCCGCGCCCAGGCGCTCACCGCGCAGCAGACGCTCCGCCGTCTCGCGGTCCAGCCACCTGTCGTGCTCCTCGGGCATCACATGTCCTTCTGCGTCCGCGTCGGCGCGTACGTCACTCCGGCGGACGTCACCAGCTTCTGGCGCGGCCACCGGGGTGACGGCGGCACCAGCCCGAGTATGCCGAGCCGCTCCGCCACCGCCTCCACCGAGGACGCCGTCAGCGGCTCGGGGCCCGGCCCGCGGCCGGCGCCGCGCCCGGCCCCGGGCGCGGGTTCCGCGAGGAGCTCGGCCAGCTTCCGCAGTCCGCGGTGCGCCGCCTGCCGGACGGCGCCGGGCCGCTTGCCGAGCGTCGCGGCGGCCGACTTGGCGTCCAGCCCCATCACCACGCGCAGCACCACCGCCTCGGCCTGGTCGGCCGGCAGCCGGGAGATCAGCGCGAACGCGCGGTCGGTGGCCAGGGCGTCGATCGCCTCCGCCGCGGTGTCCGCGGTGGCCGGCCGGTCGGCGAGTTCGGTCTCGTCGCCCGCGGTCGCCGGACGGCGGCCGCGCATCCGGATGTGGTCCAGCGCCCGGTTGCGGGCGATGCGCGCCGCCCAGCCGCGGAAGCGGTCGGCGTCGCCGGTGAAGCGGTCGAGGTCACGGGCGATCTGCAGCCAGGCCTCCGAGGTCACGTCCTCGGCGTCCGGGTCGCCCACCAATGTCCGTACATATCCGAGCAGCCGAGGGTGCACCGTGCGGTACACAGTCCGGAACGCGGTCTCGTCCCCGTCCTGTGCCGCGTGCACCGCGGCGGTCAGCTCCGCGTCGTCCCCCACGCCACGCGTGCCTTTCTCGCGCCCAGACCGGCACCGCGCCCGCGGTCCGGTTCGTCTCCGTCGCCCCTGGAACGGTACGGGGCCGGAACGCCCACGTCCATGTGTGCGAGGAGGCGACGGCACTTTTTGTGTGCGTGGTGTGACAAATCTGCGGGCGGCGGCGCTGACACGAGTGCGGGCCGGTGACGGCCCGCACTGCGACGGTCGGGGCCTCTCCTGTGGGGGGTGGCGGCCCCGGCCGTCGCCCGTTGCCGCGTCAGCTCCCGTGCGGCGGCACGGGAGCCGCGGGCGGAACCGGAACCCCGGCGGCGGGGGCCGCCGCCTCGGCGGACCGGGCGCCGGCCAGCCAGTGACCGGTGGCCCAGGCGGGGCGGGCCGCCTGCACGGGCGCCCCGGCCGTCAGGGCCGACATCTTCTCCTGCTGCGCCGCCGAGAGCCGCAGCACCAGCAGCGCCGTCACCACCATGGTCACCACGTCGAAGCCGTCCGCGGCCACCTTGTCGGCCGCCGCGACACTCACCTCCACGAGCGGGAAGACATCACCCCGGAGGATGCCGTCACCCGCGACGACGCTGTCCAACGTGTGGGCGTCGTCGAACGCGCTCCGGAGCAGGATCCCCAGCAGCCAGCTGATCAGCCACAGCGGCCACCACAGACCGAGCAGCACCGCCCTGCGGGAGCGTGCGGGGCGGGCCGAGGCCCACCAGACGTCGCTCGTGACCTGGAACGGGAACCACAGGTTGACCACCGGGAGGAACCAGCCCCCGAACACCCACCCCCGGCTCCGCCGGTGCCCGCCCGGGGAGAACACCTCGGCGTTGCGCCGGACCCGGTGGAACCAGAGCAGGAGGACGACGCCGAGGGCGAAGTAGGCGACGGCCTGGGCCGTCGCCGCCGTCCGCCACGGTCCGACCGTGTCGGAGGTCGTGTTGACGTCGGCCACCGAGGCTCCGGAGGCCAGCAGTTCGTTCGTCAGGTCGAACATCCGGAGGTCGGTCGACACCGCGTACAGGTTCAGCAGCGCGATCGCACCGAGCAGCCCGGCGGTCCAGCGGCCCAGGGTCAGCGGCGGACGCAGCCGGACGTCCGGCGCGCCGGCCACGGGCCGCAGGCCGGCGGCGCAGGCCGCGCAGTGCGCCGCGTCGGGCTCGGCCTCGGCCGTCCGGCAGTTCAGGCAGGGCAGGCAGTGCGGGCGGACCACGTCGTTCTCCCCGGAAGGCGTCGGCACAGCGGTGCGGGCGGACGGCGTCGCCACGTCAGCCCCCGTGCGGCGGCGCGGGCGCCGTGGGCGGAACCGGAACCGCGCCGACGGGCACGGTGGCTGCCAGGTCCATGGCCCTCTCGTGCTGCGCCGCCGAGAGCCGCAGCACGAACATCGCCGCCACCACCGCGGCCACGGCGTCGAACCCGTCCGAGGCCATCATCCAGAGCATGCCGTCGCTCGCCGCGTCCACCGGGGCGGCGTCCCCCTGGAAAGCGCTGCCGTAGGCGCGCGAGGCGATCCGGCCCAGCGCCCAGCTCCCCAGCCACAGCGTCCACCACAGGTTGAGCAGGACCTCGGAGGACGGGGCTCCTGGCCGCTCCGAGGCCCGCCAGATGTCGCCGGCGATCTGCCGGGGGAACCACAGGTTCGCCACCGGGACGAACCAGCCTCCGATCGCCCAGCCCGGCGACTTCTCGAGCCCGCCGGGGGAGAACCCTTCGGCGTTCCCCCGGACCCGGTGGAACCAGATCAGGAACAGGGTGCCGGCGGCGACGAAGGCGAGGGCCTGCGCCAAGCCCGCCGCCGCGATCAGCAGGCTCGTGTCGTTCGTGGTGTAGACGTCGATCACGGCGGCCCCGGCGGCCGCGCGCTCGTCCACCAGGGCGTACATGCGGTGGTCCGTCCACACCGCGAACAGGTCGGTCAGCGCCACCAGTGCGAGCAGTGCGGCGGCCCAGCGGCCGAGCGTCAGCGGCGGGAGCAGCCAGGCGCCCGGCGCGGCGGGCGCCACGACGGGCTGCCACGACCCGACGCAGCGCGCGCAGTGCGGCCCGTCGGACAAGGCCTCGGACCTGTGGCAGTTGAGGCAGCGCACAACGGACTCCCGGAAAGCGACGACGCACGACGACGGTGCGGGTGGGCACAGCGGTGCGGGCGGGTGGCGTCGCCGCCACC
>NZ_JBHTVQ010000123.1:0-6722 GCF_042792855.1 Streptomyces sp. NPDC056600 | reverse complement strand
GGCCACGGGGAGACCGTGGCGCACGCCGCACGCGTGTCAGGCGCGTTGCCGGGCGCGGCTCGGCGCACGCCGCACGCGTGTCGGGCGCGTCTCGGCGCGCGGCTCACGCGCCGTCGCACGCGGCTCAGGCGAACCGCTGGTTCGCCGCCCCCGTGCAGCTCCGCAGCACCAGGTCGGCGGTGGCCGAGGGCAGCGTCGCGCACAGCCCGGTGGCCGAGGCGGGCCGCAGCGTGCCGCTCTGCCGCACGAACTGCTGGTTGGCGTTCCCGTGGCAGTCCCACAGGACCAGCCGGGTCCCGGCGGTGACACTGCCGCCGCGGACGTCCAGGCAGCGGTCGTGGGAGAGCGCGGTGTGCACCGTCCTACGCGTGCCGTCGTACCACCAGTCCTGGTTGCGCTGCCCGTGGCAGCCGTAGCCGGTGACGGCGGTGTCGTTGCGGCTGGAGACGTTCGCGGCGTCCAGGCAGGTGCCGGTCGCCTCGTTGCGCAGCGGACGGAACGCGTCGTCCCAGGCCCCCTCGATCACCTGGACCCCGGCCGGGCCCGCCGGGTCGGCGCAACTGCCCTCGCGGAAGGCCGAGTCGTAGAACTGCCGGAAGCACGCGGCGAAGGCCGTGTGGCCACGGTAGTTCGGGTGGAAGGACTGGCGCACCGCGTTCTCGTCCGGCGGGAACGGGTTGGAGGCGACCGTCAGGCCGCGCACCCAGGTCTCCTCCATGCAGATCTCGTGGCCGTGGAAGAGCCGCGAGTTGTCCAGGTAGTACGCCCCGCTCGCCCGGGCCGCCTGCCGGATGCCGCGTTCGAACGAGGGGACCGCCTCGTTCCGCGCCCAGGCGAGGTCCTCGTCGGCCAGGGTGCAGCCCCCCGCCAGCTTCCCGGGGAAGTCGGGGTTGTCGCGGATGTCGGGGCCTCCCGGGCTCGGGTAGCCCATCAGGACCAGCTTGTAGGCGCTGTCGGCGTAGCCCGCGTCGCGCATCACGGTGCGCAGGTCGTTCACCGTCGAGGTCACCTTGGGCACCAGGCCGTCCACCCGGTCCTGCCAGCCGGCCCGGAGCCCGGGCGAGCAGGGCCCCTGGAGCAGCAGCCAGTCCAGCGTGCAGTCGGTGACCACCGGGCCGAACCGCAGGTCGTCGTTGGCGCCGACCACGACCACGATCATCTTGATCTTGGTGTTGCGCGCCTTGACGGCCAGGTTGTCGCTCTGCGGGAGTTCGTCGGCGTACTGCGCGGCGCCGCCCAGGCGCAGGTTGACGGTGCTCGCCCCGGAGCAGGACACGTTGTAGGTGACGTCGGCGGGGATGCCGGTGCGGTGGATCGCCGCGTCCTTGGAGCGGTGGCACCAGTTGTCCGGGCCGTCGGTGGGCGACTCGTAGTTGCCGACGCCCTCGCCGGAGATCTCGCTGTCGCCCAGCGAGATCAGTGAGGTCCTGCGCTGGTCGAGGGGTCGTTCGGCGGAGTCGCCGTAGAGGGTGACCGCCTCGGCCGCGCGGATCGCCTCGAGCGCGGACGGCAGCGGCGTGGAGGCGGCCGCGGTCGGAGCGGCCGAGGCTCCAGGTGCCGGGAGCCCCAGCAGGGCGGTGGCCGCCACCGCGAAGGCCGCCGCCGCACGGCCGGCCCCGCGCCGGAAGGCCCCGCGCCGGACGCCGCGCCCGGCGCCGTCCCCGTCGTCGGGTCCGACGCCGCGCCGGGCGGCGGGGCTTGGGCCGTGGCCGGTGTCGCTTCGTGCGCCGTGCCCGGTGCCGGGGCCGTTCCTGGGTGCTGTGCGGTGCACGACGCCTCCTGAATGGTCCGATGTCCCGTTCGGATGTCCCCTTGGGTGTGTACTGGCGGGTAGGGGCGGTTGGGAAGAGGACGAACCGGTCAACCGGTTGAAGGGGGAGGCGTGCGGCGGACCGGCCGGCGCCCCGGCCGGTGGAATCCCGGGTGAGGAAAGGGACGACGATGACGAGCGGGACCGAACGGGAAGCCGCGGCGGACGGGTTCGACGGGCCCGGCGCCGAGGGGCAGGCCGGGCAGTGGCGCGTCGAGCACGACTCCATGGGCGAGGTGCGGGTCCCCGCCACGGCCAGGTGGCGGGCGCAGACGCAGCGCGCGGTGGAGAACTTCCCCGTCTCGGGGCAGCGGCTGGAGCGCGCCCATATCGAGGCGCTGGCCCGGATCAAGGGCGCCGCGGCCAAGGTCAACGCCGAACTGGGCGTGCTGGACGGCGCGGTGGCCGAGGCGATCCGCGCGGTGGCCGCCGAGGTCGCCGGGGGCGGGTGGGACGACCACTTCCCGGTGGACGTCTTCCAGACCGGCTCGGGGACCTCGTCCAACATGAACATGAACGAGGTGATCGCGTCCCTGGCGTCCGAGCGGCTCGGCCGGGACGTCCACCCCAACGACCATGTGAACGCCTCCCAGTCCTCGAACGACGTCTTCCCCTCCTCCCTCCACATCGCTGCCACGGCCGCGGTCAGCCGGGACCTGATCCCCGCGCTGGAGCACCTGGCGGGCGCGCTGGAACGCAAGGCGGAGGAGTTCGCCGACGCGGTGAAGGCGGGCCGGACCCACCTGATGGACGCCACCCCGGTGACCCTCGGGCAGGAGTTCGGCGGCTACGCGGCGCAGATCCGGTACGGCGTGGAGCGGCTGCGCGCCTCGCTTCCGCGCCTGGCGGAGCTCCCGCTGGGCGGCACGGCGGTCGGCACCGGCATCAACACCCCGCCCGGCTTCTCGGCGGCGGTGATCGCCGAGGTCGCGCGGGACACCGGGCTGCCGCTCACCGAGGCCCGCGACCACTTCGAGGCGCAGAGCGCCCGGGACGGCGTCGTGGAGACCAGCGGGCAGTTGCGGACCGTCGCGGTGAGCCTGACCAAGATCTGCAACGACCTGCGCTGGATGTCCTCGGGACCCCGCACCGGCCTCGCGGAGATCAGCCTGCCCGACCTCCAGCCCGGCTCGTCGATCATGCCGGGCAAGGTCAACCCCGTGGTGCCGGAGGCGGTCCTGATGGTGGCCGCGCAGGTGGTCGGCAACGACGCCACCGTCGCCTGGGCGGGCGCCGCGGGCAACTTCGAGCTGAACGTGATGCTGCCGGTGATCGCCAAGAACGTGCTGGAGTCGGTGCGGCTGCTCGCCAACGCCTCCCGGCTGCTGGCCGACCGGACGGTGGACGGGATCGTCGCGCACCGCGAACGCGCCCTGGAGTACGCCGAGTCCTCGCCGTCCGTGGTCACGCCGCTCAACCGGTACATCGGCTACGAGGAGGCCGCGAAGGTGGCCAAGCGGGCGCTGGCGGAGCGGCGCACCATCCGCCAGGTGGTGCTGGAGGGCGGTTACGTGGACCGCGGCGACCTCACGCTGGAACAGCTGGACGAGGCCCTGGACGTGCTGCGGATGACCCGTCCCTGACCTCCCGGCGGCCGGAGGGACGGTCCCGCCGGACGGCCGGGACCGTCCCTCCGACGCCGCCGGCGCCGTCCCTCCGGCGCGTCGCGGGGCGCCGTTCCCCGGCACGCCGCGTGAACGCGCGTGATCCGCACCGCAGCGGGCGGGCCCGGACGACGCCTAGGATCGGCCCATGACAGCAGACTGCGGAGCGGCACGGCGGGACGGGAGCGGGGCGACGGAGTACTGGTCCCCCGGCAGTCACATCCTGTGGCGGTACCGGGAGAACGCCGGGAGCGGCTTCCACATCTGCCGGCCCGTCACCGTGGTCCGTGACGACGCCGAACTGCTGGCGGTCTGGCTGGCCCCGGACACCGAGTGCGTCAGACCGGTGCTGGCCGACGGCACCCCGGTCCACCGGGAGCCGCTGGAGTCGCGCTACACCAAGCCCCGCGCCACCCGCCGCGCCCACTGGTTCGGCACCGGAGTGCTGAAGCTGGCGCAGCCCGGGCGTCCGTGGTCGGTGTGGTTGTTCTGGGAATCGGGCTGGCGGTTCAAGAACTGGTACGTCAACCTGGAGGAGCCGCTGGCCCGCTGGGCGGGCGGTGTGGACTCCGAGGACCACTTCCTGGACGTCGTCGTCGGCCCGGACCGCGCCTGGGCGTGGCAGGACGAGGACGAGTTCGCCGAGGCGCAGCGCGCCGGGCTGATGGACGCGGGCACCGCGGTGCGGGTCCGGGAGGCGGGGCGGCAGGCGGTGGAGGTGGTGCGCGCCTGGGGCTCACCGTTCTGCGACGGGTGGGAGAACTGGCGGCCCGACCCGGCCTGGACGGTTCCGTCCTTGCCGGATGACTGGGACCGCACGCCCGCGCACGTCTCCTCGTGAGACCCTTGATGCATCGTGGGGGCCGAACCGTAGGATCGTCCTCCGGAACGCGCCCGGCGGGCAACGGCAAGTGTTTTCCCGGGGGTTGACGTCAGGTCAGGCCCAGGTGGCAGGACGAGGGAGAAGGTTCGCGAGGGCGGCGCCGGTGAGGGCCGGCGAGCACGGGATTGGCCTTTGGCGGCCCCGGACGGATGGATTCGACAAGCGTGACGGAGCACCCCACACCCGACACCCCGGCCTCCGTGCGCCCCGGCGCGGGCCCGGCCCGGTCCGCGGCGCCGCGCGACCGGCGCGCGGGCGCCGCCGGCGCCCGGTCCGAGCACAGCCAGCCGGAGACGGGCGCCGACCCGGCCGACGCTCCGCGTCCACGCCCCGCACCCGACTCCATCCCCGCGCAGCCCAAGCCGTCCCGCCGCCGGTCCGCCAAGCAGACCTCCGGCGGCAAGGGCAAGGGCGGCGGCCGGGGCAACGGTCGCGGCGCCCCGCCGGTGAAGACCACGGCGGCGGCGAAGGCGGCCCCGCCCCCGGCGGGCGCGCCGGACCCGTCCGGCGGCCCGGGCAACTCCGGCGGCCCGGGCAACTCCGGCGCCCCGGGCGGCTCCGGCGCGCCCGCCGGGAAGGACCGCCGCAGCGGCCGCGCGGCCGGGCCGGGCTCGGGCCCGGTTCCCATGCGGCGTGACGGGGAGCGGCTGCGGTTCGTCGGCGCGGCCACCCGGCGCATCGCGCGCGGCATGGACCTCGACGAGATCGTGATGGGCCTGTGCCGGGCCACCGTGCCCGCCTTCGCCGACGCCATCCTGGTCCACCTGCGCGAGCCGCTGCCGGTGGGCGACGAGCGGCCCGCCGGTCCGGTGGTGCTGCGGCTGCGCCGCACCGACCGCATCCCGCCCGACCGGGTGTCCGGCGCTCCGGACCCGCTGCCCGCGCTTCCCGCGCTGGCCACCGGCGAGGCGCCGGACGCGGAGGTGCCGCCGGGCAGCCCGCTGGACGAGGTGCTGCGCGGGGTCCGCCCGGTCTTCGCCGACTCGCCGTCCGCCCGTGAGGCGCTGTCCGGGCTGCTCGGCGAGGGCGCCGACGCGGTGGCCACCGGCCAGCACGCCATCCTGGCCCCGCTGCGCGGCCGCCGCCGGGTGATCGGCGCGGCGGTGTTCCTGCGCGGCCCCGAGCGCATCCCGTTCGAGGGCGACGACCTGCTGGTCGCCGCCCAGCTGGCCACGCACAGCGCGCTGGGCATCGACAAGGCGGTGCTCTACGGCCGCGAGGCGTACATCGCCGACGAGCTCCAGCGCACCATGCTCCCGGAGACGCTGCCCCGCCCGACCGGGGTGCGCCTGGCCTCCCGCTACCTGCCGGCCGCCCAGACCGCCCGGGTGGGCGGCGACTGGTACGACGCCATCCCGCTGCCCGGCAGCCGGGTCGCCCTGGTGGTCGGCGACGTGATGGGCCACTCGATGACCTCCGCGGCGATCATGGGCCAGCTGCGGACCACGGCGCAGACCCTGGCCGGGCTCGACCTGCCGCCGCAGGAGGTCCTGCACCACCTGGACGAGCAGGCGCAGCGGCTGGGCACCGACCGGATGGCGACCTGCCTGTACACGGTCTACGACCCGGTCGCGCACCGCATCACCATCGCCAACGCCGGCCACCCGCCGCCCGTCCTGCTGCACATGGACGGCCGGGCCGAGGTGCTGGAGGTGCCGGCCGGCGCGCCGATCGGCGTGGGCGGGGTCGACTTCGAGGCCGTCGAGCTGGACGCCCCGGCCGGGGCGACGCTGCTGCTGTACACCGACGGCCTGGTCGAGTCGCGGCTGCGCGACGTGTGGACCGGCATAGAGCAGCTGCGGGACAAGCTGGAGGCCACCGCCCGGCTCACCGGCCAGGACCACGCGCCGCCGCTGGAGGCGCTGTGCGACGAGGTGCTGGACATGCTGGGCCCCGGTGACCGCGACGACGACATCGCGCTGCTCGCCGCCCGGTTCGAGGGGATCGCTCCCAGCGACGTGGCGTCCTGGGAGCTGTACCCGGAGAACGCGGCGCCGGGCCAGGCGCGGCGGCTGGCCCGGACGGCCCTGGAGAACTGGGGGCTGGAGGCGCTGACCGACTCGGTCCAGCTGCTCGTCAGCGAGGTGGTGACCAACGCCGTCCGGTACTCGAACCGGCCGATCACGCTGCGGCTGCTGCGCACCGACGTGCTGCGCTGCGAGGTGGTCGACGACGTCCCGCAGCTGCCGCGGCTGCGGCAGGCGCGGGCCACCGACGAGGGCGGCCGCGGTCTGTACCTGGTGAGCCGGCTGGCCCGCCGGTGGGGCGCC
Source organism: Streptomyces sp. NPDC056600 (assembly GCF_042792855.1). NCBI lineage: Bacteria > Bacillati > Actinomycetota > Actinomycetes > Kitasatosporales > Streptomycetaceae > Streptomyces > Streptomyces sp. NPDC056600. The sequence goes on along the minus strand of NZ_JBHTVQ010000123.1, from coordinate 155 downwards.
ACCCGTCTGTCCGCCGGCAAGGCGGTCTGGTTCGAGCTCAACCACCCCTGACCGGCGCAGCCACCCTGACCGGCTCAGCCACCCCTGATCGGCTCGGCCACCCTGACGGGACCGCTGCGCGGCACGACGAGAACGGCCCCGCCGCTGTCCGCGGC
>NZ_JBHTVQ010000122.1:0-7066 GCF_042792855.1 Streptomyces sp. NPDC056600 | reverse complement strand
CCCTGACGGGGCGCCCGGGCTTCCGGGGTTTCCGGGGCGCCTCGGACGCAACCTCTTTGACTTGCGCGATGTCCGGTATTCGGCGCGCTTCGACCGGTAGCCATGTAACACGTCCGTTTCGTGGGCTTCTCGTGGTCGTCGGAATGTCTGGAGTCTGGGAATTTGGGCGCGAGATGTGATTGAACCGAGACCAATAGACAGTGGTCCCGGTCCGGGGTCATGGCAGATAGTTAGCGGCATGGCGCTTCGGTGAACAGTCCGCTGCCTCTGCGGAACGCGGTACGAACCATCGACGCCATGGGGGGTGTTCGCTCATCTGCCGCCGTCTCCGGTGGAGACGTGGCAGTGGCGTGCTCCCTCCCCTGTTGGTGAACACGTGGAGTCATGAGGAGGAGTCCCATGGGTGGTGTGACAAGCAGCCTGTGGGCCCGGTCGTCCGCCGGCCGCGTCCAGGCCTGCGGGCTCGACGACTGGCTCTGAACCCACTCCCGGTGGTCCCCGCGAACAGCGCTACGCGCGTAGGTACGTGGCGGCCCGCCACCACCCGGGTTCTCTGACACTTCATGATCCGGCCGACGGCCCGATATCCGGCACACATGCTTCGGATACCGAACGCGGCACACCCAGACGCGAGATGGGCGAACAGTGACAAGTCCGATCGAGATCGAGGACAGCGCGACGAAGGTCGCCGCCGAGGGCGAGGCGAAGCCCAAGGAGGCGGAAGCGTCGCTGGAGGGCCGGTCCCCCGGTCAGTTGATGTGGATGCGCTTCAAGCGCGACCGCACCGGCGTGATCTGCGCGTGGATCGTCCTCGCGTATTTCGTCATCGGCCTCGCGGCCCCGCTGCTCACCATGCTGAGCGGCACCGACCCGTACACCCTGTACGGCCAGGACCCGGCGTACGCCGACACTCCGGTGCTCGACGACTTCGGTCTCCCGCTGGGCTCCTTCGGCGGCGTCTCCGCCGAGCACTGGTTCGGCGTCGAGCCGCAGCTCGGCCGCGACCTGTTCGCGATGATGGTCTACGGCATCCGGACCTCGCTGTTCATGGCGGTGGGCGTCACCATCCTGACCATCAGCACCGGTGTGGTCATCGGTCTGATCGGCGGCTTCGTCGGCGGCAAGACCGACTACTACATCGGTCGGCTCACCGACTTCCTGCTCGCCTTCCCCAGCCAGCTGTTCTTCATCGCCTTCATGCCCGTGGTGACCGCGTTCTTCGTGGACCCCCGGGAGGAGACCCCGACCTACTTCCGGGCCCTGGCGATCCTGATCGTGCTGTGGGTCCTCGGCTGGATGGGCATGTCCCGTCTTGTCCGCTCCACCGTCCTGGCCCTTCGCGGGCGGGAGTTCGTGGAGGCGGCCAAGGTCTCCGGCGCCTCGAACTGGCGGATCCTCTTCAAGGAGATCCTGCCCAACGTGGTGTCCCCGATCCTCGTGCAGTTCACCTACACGCTGCCGAGCGTCATCCTCACCATCGCCTTCCTCTCCTTCGCAGGCGTGGGCTTCGTCGAGCCGACCCCTGACTGGGGCCGTCTCTTCGCGAACGGCGCCCGCACCACGGAGGAGGCACCGGCCTTCATCTTCTTCCCCGGTGTGGCTCTTGTGATCTTCGTCCTGTGCTTCAACCTCCTCGGAGACTCGGTGCGGGACGCGTTCGACCCCAAGTCGGGACGGTGACGTCGTCCTAGGTGGGGGGTGACTGCCGCCCCCAACGTCGGCTGCCAGCCGCGTCAGGCAGTACTCAGGAAAACAAACCGACAGGTAGGTAATCACCCAATGAGACTGATGAACTCGCGCACCACCCGCGCGATCGTGGTCGCCTTCGCGGCCGGCTCCCTCGCCCTGACCGGCTGCTCCAGCAACGACGGCAGCGGGACCAAGGCGGACGCCAAGAACCAGAAGGACGCGGAGAGCCAGGCCAAGCCCATGGTCTACGCGGACGCCGCCGCCTCCCAGGGCCCGGCTCCCGAGGTCGCCGGTGCCAAGAAGGGCGGCACCATCAAGGCGTACATGGAGACGGACCTGACCCACCTGGACCCGGCTCAGATCTACGTCTCGGACGCCGGTCTCTTCTCCAACCTGATCCACCGTGGTCTGACCAACTTCAAGGAAGACGACAAGGGCAACCTGTCCGTCGTCGGTGACCTCGCCACCGACGCCGGCAAGATGTCCGACGACGGCAAGACCTGGACCTTCACCCTGAAGGACGGTCTGAAGGACGCCAACGGCAACCCGATCAACTCCGCCGACGTCCGCCACTCCGTGGAGCGGACCTACGCGAAGTTCGTCTTCGACGGCCCGACCTACCTGCAGACCTGGCTGAGCGGCACGGACTACCGCAAGGCGCTGCCGGACGGCGGCTTCGGCAAGAAGCACCTGCCGGACTCGGTCCTGGAGACGCCGGACGACAAGACCGTCATCTTCCACTTCGACACCCCGCGCCTGGACCTTCCGCAGACGCTGGCCATGCCGGGCTACTCCCTGGTGCCCGAGGAGACGGACACCAAGGAGAAGTACGACAAGGCCCCGGTCGCCACCGGTCCTTACAAGATCGAAGAGTTCAAGAGCGGCAAGTCCCTCAAGCTCGTCCGCAACGAGAACTGGGACCCGGCCTCCGACGCGGTGCGCAACGCGTACCCGGACGCCTGGAACTTCGAGATCGGCGTCACCGGCTCCACCCAGACCCAGCGTCTGATCGCCGACAACGGCGAGGACAAGAGCGCGATCCAGTTCACCGGCGGCATCGACGGCCCGAAGATCCCGCAGGTCCTCAAGGACAAGGCGATCAAGGCGCGCACCGTCCAGGGCTACCAGCCCTACGTGATGCAGCTGACCTTCAACCTGGACAAGGTCAAGAACAAGACGGTCCGTGAGGCCATCGCCGTCGGCATCAACTCCAAGTCGCTCCTGGCGACCGAGGGTGGCGTCTACGGCGGCGACGCGGCGCCGAACCTGTTCGCCCCGACCCTGCCCGGCTACGAGCCCGACTACGACCCCTACGGCCGTCTGAAGACGCCGCAGGGTGACGTCAAGAAGGCCAAGGAGCTCCTGAAGGACGTTCCGGCCGCCGAGAAGAAGATCGTCTACGCCTACCCGGGCAGCGAGGCCGGCCAGCTCCGCAAGGTCGCCATCGAGGACGCCCTGACCTCGCTCGGCTTCGAGGTGGTGGCCAAGGAGATCGACGCCGCCAGCTTCTACGAGCAGATCGGCAAGGTCGACAACCCGTACGACGCCTACGTCACCGGCTGGGGCCAGGACTGGCCGTCCGCCTCGACGGTCGTCACCCCGATCTACGACGGTGACCTGGTCGCCGACGGTGGTTCGAACTACTCGCACATCAAGGACCCGAAGGTCCAGGAGCTGATCAAGAAGGCTCTGGGCCAGAAGCCCGAGGAGGCCCAGGCCACCTGGCAGGAGGCGCACCACTACATCCTCGAGGAGGTCATCCCGGCCGCCCCGCTGTGGTACGCCAAGCAGTTCCAGCTGTTCGGCTCGAACATCGGCGGTGCCCGCTACAGCGTCGAGTCCAGCTACATCGACGTGAACAGCCTCTTCCTGAAGAAGTAAGGCTTTACGGCTGACCGCGGGGATGCGCACCAGGCGGAGCGCATCCCCGCGGTTCCGCGAGTTCCCGCCTTCCCCGTCTCCGCAGAGAGCAGCCTTCCCGCCATGTTCAAGTTCCTCATCCGGCGCTCGGTCGGTGCTGTCGTCACCCTGTTCCTGATCAGCGCGGCGACCTTCTTCCTCTTCATCGCCGGACCGTCCGACTATGCCTCGCTGGCGTGTGGCAAGGACTGCTCGCCTGCGAGACTCGACGACATCCGTGCGGCCCTCGGCCTCGACCAGCCCGTCTTCGTGCAGTTCTGGGAGTTCGTCTCGGGCATCGTGATGGGCCGGGACTTCCCGACCGGTCACTGCCCGGCTCCCTGTCTCGGCGTCTCCTTCAGGACCGGCGACCAGGTCTGGACACGCATCATGGAGGACTTCCCGACGACGCTGTCGCTGACCGTCGGTGGTCTGATCGTCTTCCTGATCGTCGGCCTGGGCACCGGCATGCTCGCGGCCTACAAGAAGGGCAGCATGGTCGACAAGGTGTCCTCGGGCGCCTCGATGGTGCTGAGCTCCTTCCAGATCTACTTCCTCGGCCCGCTGGTCCTGCTCGCTCTCGTCAGCACCGGTTTGTTCGAGAACCCCAAGGACGTCCCCTTCAGCGAAGGCCCTCTCGCCGTGCTGGCCGGCCTGTGGATCCCGATCATGGTGATGGCCACCATCTTCACCGCGCAGTACACGCGTATGGCCCGCTCCGAGCTCATCCAGCAGCTGCAGGAGGAGCACGTCCGCACCGCGCGTGCCAAGGGCATGAGCCGCAAGTACGTCTTCTTCCGCTACGCCTGGCGCGGTTCGCTCATCCCGATCATCACGGTGCTGGGCATCGACATCTCGGCGCTTCTCTCCGGCGGTGTGGTCACCGAGCTGACCTTCTCCCTCCACGGCATCGGCCGCCTGGCGGTCGACGGCGCACAGTACAAGGACCTGCCGCTGACCATGGGCGTCATGCTGTTCAGCGCCTTCTTCATCCTGGTGTTCAACATGCTCTGCGACATCGCCTACGCCTACGTCGACCCGCGCATCCGGCTCTCCTAAGGAACGATCCACAGTGACCACTCTGACCACGACTGAGGACGCTGCGGCCCCGGCCGCCTCCGACAGCTTCCTCTCGGTCCGCGACCTGCGGGTGCGTTTCTCCACCGAGGACGGCATCGTCAAGGCGGTCGACGGCCTCTCCTTCGACGTCAAGCGCGGCCAGACCCTCGGCATCGTGGGTGAGTCCGGCTCCGGCAAGTCCGTCACCAACCTGACGGTCCTCGGCCTGCACAACCCGGACACCACCACCATCGAGGGTTCGATCAACCTCGACGGCCAGGAACTGCTCACCGCCTCCGAGCGCGAGCTGCAGAAGCTCCGCGGCAACAAGATGGCGATGATCTTCCAGGACCCGCTGACCGCCATGTCGCCGTACTACACGGTCGGCCGGCAGCTGTCCGAGCCCTACATGAAGCACAAGGGCGCCTCCAAGAAGGAGGCGAAGGACCGCGCCATCCAGATGCTGGAGAAGGTCGGCATCCCGCAGCCCAAGCTGCGCTTCGACGACTACCCGCACCAGTTCTCCGGCGGTATGCGCCAGCGCGCCATGATCGCCATGGCCCTGATGTGCGACCCGGAGTTGCTGATCGCGGACGAGCCGACCACCGCGCTCGACGTGACGGTGCAGGCGCAGATCCTCGACCTGCTCAAGGACCTCCAGCAGGAGTTCGGCTCCGCGATCATCTTCATCACCCACGACCTGGGCGTCATCGCCAACATGGCGGACGACCTCCTGGTGATGTACGGCGGCCGGGCCATGGAGCGCGGCACCGTCCGTGAGGTGCTCCGCGAGCCCCGCCACCCCTACACCTGGGGCCTGCTGAGCTCGATGCCGCGGCTGGACAGCGACGTCGACGTGGCGCTGGAGCCGATCCCCGGTTCCCCGCCCTCGCTGCTCAACCTGCCCACCGGCTGCCGGTTCAGCCCGCGTTGCGTCTTCAAGGACCAGGTCCCCGGCGACCTCTGCACGACCGTCTCGCCCGCGCTGGGCGAAAGGCACGAGGACACCTCCTGCCACCTGACGGCGGAGCAGAAGCAGTCCATATTCATCGACAAGATCCAGCCCCGGCTGCGCTAGGGAGCACCGAGACATGAGCGACAACCTCACCGCCCCAGAGCAGAAGCAGCCCGAGGCCACCCCCGCTTCCGCGGCCGACAGCAAGGCACTGCTCGAGGTCAAGGGCCTGACCATGCACTTCCCGGTGTACGGCGGGTTCCCGTTCAAGCGGAAGGTCGGCGCGGTCCAGGCCGTCGACAACGTGGACCTGGTGGTCCACGAGGGCGAGGCCCTCGGCGTGGTCGGCGAGTCCGGCTGCGGCAAGTCGACCACCGGCCGGCTGATCACCCGCCTGATGGAGCCCACCGCGGGCACCATCACCTACCGCGGCAACGACATCACCCGCGCCTCGCGCAAGGAACTGGCGCCGATCCGGTCCGAGATCCAGATGATCTTCCAGGACCCGTACTCGTCGCTGAACCCGCGGCAGACCGTCGGCACGATCATCAAGTCGCCGATGGAGATCAACGGGATCAACCCGCCCGGCGGCCGGGACAAGCGGGTCAAGGAGCTCCTGGAGCTCGTCGGCCTGAACCCGGAGCACTACAACCGCTTCCCGCACGAGTTCTCCGGCGGTCAGCGCCAGCGCATCGGCGTCGCCCGCGCCCTGGCGGTCAACCCGAAGCTGATCGTCGCCGACGAGCCGGTCTCCGCGCTCGACGTGTCGATCCAGGCGCAGGTCGTCAACCTGCTGAAGAAGGTGCAGGACGAGCTCGGCATCGCGTTCGTCTTCATCGCGCACGACCTCGCGATCGTGCGGCACTTCTCGCAGCGCGTCGCGGTGATGTACCTGGGCAAGGTCGTCGAGGTCGGCGACCGGGACGACATCTACAACCGTCCCCGCCACCCGTACACGCACGCCCTGCTGTCGGCCGTTCCCGAGGTCGAGGTCGAGGACGGCGAGCCGCGCGAGCGCATCCGCCTGTACGGCGACGTGCCCTCCCCGGTCAACCCGCCGTCCGGCTGCCGCTTCCGCACCCGCTGCTGGAAGGCGCAGGACAAGTGCGCGACGGAGGAGCCGCCGCTGGTCCAGATCTCCGGCAACCGCGACGGTCACCTCACGGCCTGCCACTTCCCGGAGGACCCGACCACGGAGGCGCGCGGCGAGGACGTCGTCCTCGACCCGGCGCTGAAGGCGCTGGAGGCCGAGCACGCCGCGCACTCCGAGAGCACCGACAGCACCGTGAGCGACAAGGACTGACCTTCCGGTCCGTCCGCACCGAAGGGCCGGCAGGGGCATCACGCCCCTGCCGGGCCGTAGGCCTTTGCTCGCCCGGGTTTGCTGGCCCGGGCGGGCGACCAGCTCACCCCTACGGGTGGTCATCGGGGGTACCGGAAAGTCAACGGCGTAATTGATCGTTA
>NZ_JBHTVQ010000121.1:0-7959 GCF_042792855.1 Streptomyces sp. NPDC056600 | reverse complement strand
GGCCCCCGACCGCGTGTGGCGGTCGGGGGCCTCTGCCGTGTCCGGGCGCGGCCGGCGGACGGCCGCGTCAGAAGGTGCCGAGCTTCACGATGGACAGCAGGGCGATCAGCTGGATCGCGGAGGCGCCGAGCGCCTTCGGCCAGGGGATCTCGTGCGAGCGGGTCACCATCAGCGTGAGCAGCACGCCGCAGCCCAGCCAGGTCAGCCAGCCGAGGACCTGGACCACCGGGGCGTCGCCGCCCATGAACATGGCGACCAGCAGACGCGGCGCGTCCGAGAGGCACATGATCAGCATCGACAGGCCCACCGTCGGCTGCCAGGCGCCGTTGCCCCCCAGCTGGCGGGCGACCGTGTGGGTGACCACGCCGAGGATGAAGGAGCTCAGGATCATCGCCAGGCCGGTCGCCAGCACGATCGGGATCGCCGTGCTGAGGGTGGCGTCTATGACGTCCTCGCGGGCGCCGTCGAAGCCGAAGACGGCGAGCAGGCCGTAGACGAAGGCGACGGTGACCGCCGGGCCCCACATGCGGTAGTCGCGCATGCGCAGGAAGGTCTGGTTGGGCGACAGGACGACGCCCTTCAGCAGCTCCTTCCAGTGCAGCGGCGGACCGATCGGGCCCGACGGGGCCTCCTCGCCGTACTGGCCGGCGTAGGGGTCCGCGTTCGGGCCGACCGAGAACGCCTGGGTGTGCCCCGGGTTGTTCGCCGCGTAGGGGTCGGGCCGGTGCGGGGCACGGCCGTGCCCCTGCGGGTGGCCGCCGCCGTACGCCGGACCCTGGTGGTGCGGGTGGTGCGGTCCGTCGTCGAAGTACTCCGGTCCGTCGCCGCCCGGCGCGCCGTAGCCACCGCCCGCGCCGCCCGCGCCGCCCGCGCCGCCGTAGGGCGGCCGCGGGGCGCCCTGGGGCGGGTACCCGTACGACGGCTGCCCGGCGGGCGGACCCTGCTGCCCGTAGGGCTGCTGCTGTCCGTACGCCTGCTGTCCCTGCGCGGGACGGTTGCCCCGTCCGCCGCGTCCGCTCCTGAATCCAGCCACGTCTTCGAACGTACCTGCTCCGGCGGTCCGGCGTGCGCCGGCGAGAGGGATGGGGACACCTTTGCTGCCGAGATGTGACATCCCGTAAGGGGAATCCCTGGGGCCGCCCCAGGGGCCCGCGCCTTCCGGCGGATGAACAGGAGCGGACCGCCGTGCAACCTTTCGCGGCCCGCCCGGGTCTTCCCTCAGGACCCACGCCTCGTGCGGTGGCTCCCCCCACCCGTCGGTGGCCCCCTGCCCGTCCCGACCGGAAGACACATGAAGAACAGAAGGCTTCTCCACACCGCCCTGGCGGCCGCGACAGCGACCGCCCTCACCGGCGGTCTCCTCTCCCTCACGGCCGCACCCGCGGTCGCCGCCACGGCCGGGTTCGCGGACGACTTCAACGGTGACGGCTACCGCGACCTCGTCACCACCGCGCACACCGCTACCGTCGGCGGAGCGCGTTCCGCGGGGGCGGTGGTCGTCAGCTACGGCTCGACCTCCGGCATCAGCGCCTCGCGGTCCAAGGTGATCAGCCAGAACACGAGCGGGATCCCGGGCGCCGCCGAGAAGGGCGACTACTTCGGCAGCGCCGTGGCCTCCGGCGACCTGAACGACGACGGGTACGCCGACCTGGTCGTCGGAGCCTCCGGCGAGGACGTCGGGGAGGACGCGAACGGCGGCACCGCCGTGGTGATCTGGGGAAGCGCCTCGGGTCTGTCCGGCGCGCGGACCGTCGGCGACCCCGACGTGTCCGGACACGACGCCTTCGGGCAGTCGCTGGCCGTGGGCGACTACAGCGGCGACGGCAGGGCCGACCTCGCCGTCGGCAGCTCGGGCAAGGGCGTCTGGATCCACAAGGGCGGCTTCACCAAGTCCTCCGGCGCCGCCTCGCGGTACAAGCTCACCGCTCCCGTGCAGACGGGGTCCGGCTACGGCGCGGTCTCCCTGCACACGGGTGACGTGAACGGTGACGGCGTCGCGGACCTGCTCGTCGACGGCATGTACCACCAGCAGCAGCCTCCGAGCGCCTACTCGGCCACCCTCGTGCACTTGGGCTCGCCCTCCGGGCTGGTCCTGCAGGCGCCGCTCCGCAGCGACATGCGGGCCGCCGTCGGCGACATCGACGGGGACGGCCGCGACGACGTGGTCACCGGCTCGTTCTGGGGCGGGTCGGAGGAGGAGGGCGTCGGCGGTTCGGTCGCCACCCACCTCGGCGGTGACGCGGGCGTCAGCCTTGAGGCGACGCAGACCATCGACCAGGACACCCCGGGAGTCCCGGGCGCCGGTGAGAGCAGCGACGGTTTCGGCTGGGCCGTCTCCCTCGGCGACATCGACGGCGACGGACGCGCCGACGCGGCCGTGTCCGCCCACTACGAGACCGTCGGTTCCGCCGCGCTCACCGGCTCGGTCCTGGTGTTCCGCGGCTCCCCCACGGGGCTGTCCACCAGCGACGCCGAGGTCTACCACCAGGACACCGCCGGGGTGCCCGGCGCCAACGAGGACGACGACCACTTCGGCTCCGCCGTCCGGCTGGCCGACCTGAACGGCGACCGTCACGCCGACCTCTCGGTCGGAGCCGGGGACGAGAACGGCGGAGCGGGAGCGGTGTGGAACCTGCGCGGCTCCTCCTCGGGCCTGACCACCGCGAACGCCGTCGGTTTCGGCGCCGCGAGTGCGGGCCTCTCCACCACCGGCTACGCCGCGTTCGGCGACACCATGCTCGACTGACGGGATCCGGGAACGACGCCGAGCCCGGTCCGGGGACGACACCCCGTACCGGGCTCGGCCGTGTCCGGGGCGCCGGCGGGCACCCGGGCCGTCACCCCGGGCCGTCAGTCGGAGAAGGTGCGGCCGAGGGTCGGGGTGTCGACGGGGGAGACGCCGAGGGCGGTGGGGGAGAGGGCGCGGGCGGTGGTGGTGATGCGGCCGCCGGCGGAGAGCAGGTGGAGGAGGGCGCCGTTGTGGTCGTTCTCGTAGGAGCCCGCGGTCAGGTCGGCGCGGCCGTCGCCGGTGACGTCGTCCAGCTCGACCGCGGCGCCGACCTGGTCGTACGGCTCCAGGGCCCCGGGCACGCCCGTGCTGCCCTGGTGGAGGGACAGGGCGCCCGTGGTGACGATGCCGCCGGGGCCGCCGCGCAGGACGAGCACCCGGCCGGCCCACGTCACCCCGTCGACGGTCTCGCCGGGCACGCCGACGGCCAGGTCGAGGTAGCCGTCCCCGTCGACGTCGCCGAGGTCCACGGAGTCGCCGAAGCGGTCGTCGCGCTCGCTCACGCCGGGGACGCCGGGGGTGTCCTGGTGGATGCCGGTGGTCCGGGCGGGGTCGAGGCCGCCGGGGGAGCCGTAGGTGATCCACACCAGGCCGCCGACCGCCCCGTGCGGGGTCTCCCAGCCGTCGCCCGGCTCACGGGTGGAGGCGCCGCTGACGACGTCCGCGTAGCCGTCCCGGTCGATGTCCGCGACGGTCGTGTCCACGCCTGGCCGGAGCTCCTGGTGGCCCTCGGTCCGCAGCCCGGACGCACCGCCGAGGAAGAGGAAGTTGTCGGTGTACGGGTGGGTCTCGCCCTGCTGGTAGCCGTTGACCACCAGGTCGGTGGCGCCGTCCCCGGTGACGTCGCCCGCGTGCAGCTCGGGCGCGCGGAACTCGTAGCCCTCGCGCTGGGGGACGAGCGGGGCGGTGAGGGCGTACGAGCCGCCGCGCGGGCCGGTCCGGTCGAAGCCGCCCTCGAGGACGTGCACGGTCGCCCTGTCGGAACCGACGGCCAGGTCGGTGGTGCCGTCCGCGTCGAAGTCGCCCGCCGCGAGCGAGTGGCCCCACCGGTCGTGGGTGCGCGGGGCGGGGTCCGTGAGCACCAGGGAGCCCTTGCCGGTGAGCCCGGCGGGGGAGCCCCACAGCAGGGTGACCATGCCGGCCTCGCTGTCGCCGGCAGTGTCCTCCCACGGGGTGCTCACGGCGAGGTCGTCGTACCCGTCGCCGTCGAAGTCGCCGTGGGCCAGGTCCCAGCCGAAGCCGTCGAGCCTCTCCGGCGTCCCGGTGACGCCGGCGCTGTTCTGCCCGATCACCGTGCGCCGGGTGGGGGAGACGCCGCCGCGGGCGCCGTACAGGACGACGACCTGCCCGGCGCGGGGGGCACCGGCGACGTACGCGCCGTGGGCGGAGGTGGCGATGTCGCCCTTCCCGTCGCCGTCGAAGTCGGGACGGTCGACGGCGGCCGAGTCGGCGGCCGCGACGGGGGCCGTCGAGGCCAGGGTGAGCAGCCCGCCGGTGAGGGCTGCCGCGGCGGCGGCCGCGAGTGCGGTGCGTGTTCTCCGGTTCATCGGTGATTCTCCAAAGCCACGCGGGTACCGCGTGGGGGGCCACGGTGCCCGGAAGGGATGCCGTGCGCCGGACGGCACGACTGACTGGTGGACACCGCGGACCACCCGTTGGTTGTAGCGCGGACGCGGAAGACCCCCGGCAGGACACCGCCGTGTCCTGCCGGGGGCCTCGTCCCGGTCGCCGGCCCGGGACCGGTCCGCGGACCGGTCAGTCGGCGAAGTTGACGCCGAAGCCCGGGTAGCCGGCGGTGGAGACGCCGACGGCGCTCGGGGATATCGAGCGCGAGCCGGAGGCGGTGATCTTGCCGGTGGTGGTGTTCACCGGCAGGTACACGACCGAGCCGTTGCCGTTCTCCCAGGAGCCCGCGACCAGGTCGGCGCGGCCGTCGCCGGTGACGTCGTCGAGCTTGACGTCCATGCCGAGGCTGTCGCCGGCCTCGTTGTCACCGGGGAAGCTCGCCGAGCCCTGGTGGAAGGACTGGGAGCCGGTGCCGGTGATGCCGGCGGCGGAGCCGTAGAGGACGACGACGCTGCCGGCGTCCTCGTGCCCGTCGACGTCCTCGCCGGGGACGCCGACCGCGAGGTCGAGGAAGCCGTCCTTGTTCACGTCGCCCAGGTCCAGCTCGTAGCCGAACATGTCGTCGGTCTCGGAGGAGCCGGGGACGCCGGAGGTGTCCTGGTTGATGGCGGTGATCTCGTCGACGCCGGTGCCGGTGCCGTAGGTGATCCACACCTGGCCGCCGCGGGCGCCGTACGGGGTGTCGCCGTACTCGTCGGACTCGTTCCACTCGGCGCCGCTGACGATGTCGCCGAAGCCGTCACGGTCGATGTCGCCGATCGCGGTGACGACGCCGGGTCGCAGCTCCTGGTAGCTCTCCTTCTGGAGGCCGGACTTGCCGCCCAGGAACAGGAAGTTGTGCGGGTAGCCGTCGAACTCGTCGAACTCCATGCCGTCGATCACCAGGTCGGTGGCGCCGTCGCCGGTGACGTCGCCGGCCTGCAGGTTGTACGGCGGCGGGACGTTCTGCGGGTCCGGCTCCCCGGTGTAGAGCGGGGTCTCCACGCCGTACCAGCCGCCGTTGGCGCCGGTCCGGGTGAAGCCGCCCTTGTAGACGTACAGCTTCGTCTTGGTGGTGGTGGCCGCCAGGTCGTTCCGGCCGTCGCCGTCGAAGTCGCCGACCGCGAGGTTGAGACCCCACTTGTCGTGCGAGGAGGAGGCGGGGTCCTTGACGGTGACGGAGCCGCTGCCGGTCAGGCCGGAGGCGGAGCCCCACAGGATGGTGATCGAGCCGGCGTCGGCGTCGCCCGTGACGTCCTCGCCGGGAGCGCCGACCGCGAGGTCGTCGCAGCCGTCCTTGTCGAAGTCGCCGTAGGCGGTGTCCTGGCCGAAGAAGTCCCCGGCCTCGGCGGCGCCGGGCACACCGGCGGTGTCCTGGCTGATGACGGTGCGCTTGCTGGAGGAGACACCGGTGCTGGTGCCGTACAGGGCGACGATCTGGCCGGCCTCGGCCTTGCCGCCGACGGTCGCCCAGGTCACGCCGGTGACGACGTCGCCCTTCTTGTCGCAGTTGAAGTCCGGCCGCAGCACGGTGGCCGCGTCGGCGGCGACGGCGGGGGCGGACGCCGCGGTGAACAGACCGCCGGTGAGGACGGCCGCGGCGGCGGTCGCCAGGGCGGTGCGCGAGGCGCGGTTCCTGAGGTGGTTCACGAGGTTCGATTCCTCCCGACGCGCTCGGCGCGTACGTGGTGCGGGCCGGCCTGGGGCCGGGGCGGAAAGACGGTTCGGTCGGTGACGGGTGCGGTGGGTGTGGTCGGTGTGGTCGGCGACCGGGTCAGTCGGCGAAGCGTTCGGCGAATCCCGGTGCCCACAGGTAGGAGTCGTGGCGGTCGGTGGGCCGGGCCGGGACACCGACCGAGGCGGGGGAGATGACGCGGGCGCCGGCGGTGGTGATCGCGCCCGTCCCGTCGGCGGGAAGGTACAGGATGCCGCCGACACCGTCCTCGCCCGGAACGGCCGCGATCAGGTCGGCCCGGCCGTCTCCGGTGACGTCGTCCAGCCGGAGGTCTTCGCCGAGGCGGTCGCCGCCTTGGTGACTGCCGGGGACGCCGGCCGTCTCCTGGTGGAGGTACCGGGCCCCGGCCGTGCCGATGCCGTCGGCGGTGCCGTGGAGGAGGACGACGGCGCCGGTGTCCCAGATGCCGTCGATGTTGTCGCCCGGGATGCCGATGGCCAGGTCGAGACGGCCGTCGGCGTCGACGTCACCGAGGGCCAGGCCGCCGCCGAACGCGTTGTCACCGGCCGAGGTCGGCGGGACTCCGGGGGCGCCGCGGGTGATGCCGGTGGCCCGGGAGGGGGCGAAGCCGGTCGGGGAACCGTAGGTGATCCAGACCTTGCCGCCCCGCGCGCCCTTCTCGGGTACGGTCCCGTCCGCCTCCTCGTCGTCCGTGTAACCGACCACGAGGTCGTCACAGCCGTCCCGGTCGAGGTCGCCGACCGCCTTGGCGACGCCGGGCGGCACGTCCTGGGTGCGGTCGAGCCGGGGACCGGCAGCGCCGCCGACGAGGAGGACGTTGGCGTCCCGCGAAGGCAGCCGGTTGCCGTCCCCGTCCGAGCGCAGCGCACGGACCCCCACGACGATGTCCGCGGCGCCGTCGCCGGTGAAGTCGCCGCTGTGGAGGGCGGTCGGACCCCACTCGCCCGGCACGGACCGGGTCCGGTGACCGCCGGTGGCGCCGGTCCTGGTGATACCGCCCTCCCACACGTGGACGGTGCTGTACTTCGAGGCGGCCGCCAGGTCCTCCTGGCCGTCGCCGTCGAAGTCACCGGCCGTGAGGTGGCTGCCCAGACGGTCGCCGCCGCGGGGCGCGGGCGCCTCGAGCCGGACGGCGCCGATGCCGGTCAGGCCGGAGGATGTGCCCCAGAGGATGGTCACCGTGCCGGCGTCCGCACGGCCGTGGCGGTCCTCGCCCGGTGAGCCGACGGCGAGGTCGGGGATGCCGTCACCGTCGAAGTCGCCCGAGGCCGTCGCCGCGCCGAACCGGTCGTCGGCCTCCGCGGTTCCGGGGACGCCCGGGGAGTCCTGGTCGACCACGGTGCTCCGTTCGCCGGACAGGCCGTTCGCCGTGCCACGGAGGGCGACGATCAGGCCGGCGGACTCCTCGTCCCCCACGCGGGCGTTGGCGGCGGAGGTGACGAGGTCGCCCTTCCCGTCCCCGTCGTGGTCGACGTCCGGGCGGTCGGGGTGGTGGCCGGTCTCCCCGGCGCCGGTGCGCCGGGCGCCGGGGCCTGCCTGGTCACCGGCCGCGTCCGGCGCCGCGCGGGAGTCGTCCACCGGGTCCGGCCGGCCTGCGAGGAGCAGGGCGCCGCCGACCGCGAGAGCGGCCGTGGCGGTGACCGCCAAGGCCGTGCGCGTCGTGCGGTTCATCTGGTTCTCCAAGCCACGCGGGACGGGGGCCGCCGCCCTTCGGCGGGCCGGCGTAGGTGAGACCCGTGACGGGCGGTGCGGGTTGTACGGCCGGGACACGGGATGTCGAAGTGGCGGGCGTCGGCCGACGCGGACCGTGAGGTGTGTGACCGGTCGGGCGGACCACCGGGCCGGCGGGAGGACGGCAGCGGCCGGGGCG
>NZ_JBHTVQ010000120.1:0-8012 GCF_042792855.1 Streptomyces sp. NPDC056600 | reverse complement strand
CCCTGCTGGACGCCGCCGGGCGTGACGTGGTGGCCGTCGACGACGGCTTCGACTCCGCCGTCCAGGCAGGCCTGACCGTCACCGCCGGCTGAGCCCGCCCCGCCGGCCGCACCCATCGGCGGTGGACAGCTCCGGCCCGGACGGCCGGCAGGCGCCCCGCGATCCGAACGACCACTTCCGAAAGGCAGCACGATGTCCCTCTTCTCCCGTTTCTCCCGTGGTACCCGACGCCTCAGCGTGAACGAGGCCCACCGACGCACGCAGGGTGCCGGTGCCTCCGCCGTGCTGCTGGACGTACGCGAGCGGGGTGAGTGGAACGCCGGCCGCGCGCCCGGCGCCGTGTACGCGCCCTTGTCCGCCCTGACCGCGGGCGCCGAACTGCCGCAGGCCGCCCAGGGCCGTCCCCTGGTGGTCATCTGCCGCAGCGGCAACCGATCCCAGAAGGCCGCCGAGCTCCTGACCGAGCGTGGGGCGGACGCGGTGGACGTCAGGGGCGGGATGACGGCGTGGGCCGACGCCGGGTACCCGGTCGTCGACGCGCACGGCAACCGCGGCTCGGTGGCGTGACCGCCACCGCCCTTGTCCTCGCACTCGTCGCAGGGGCCGTCGTCGGCCTGGCCCTCGGGGGACTCGGCGGTGGTGGCAGCGTCCTGGCGGTGCCCGCTCTGACCTACCTGCTCGGACCGAGCCCGGCGGACGCGATCACCGCCAGCCTGATCATCGTCAGCGTCACGTCGGTGACCGCCCTCGCCGGGCACGCCCGCGACGGCAACGTGGCCTGGCGGACCGGACTGCTGTTCGCGGCGGCGGGCATCGCCCCCGCCGTGCTCACCGGGGCGGCCGCCGACCGGTTGCCGCAGACGGCGCTGACCGTCGCCTTCGCTCTGGTCGCCTCGACCGCAGCCGTGGGCATGCTGCGGCCGGCGCGCGCCCCGGCCGTCGGCGATGCGCGTCCCGTCAAGGCGGGCGCCGCCGGAGCCGGGCTCGGCGCGGTGACAGGTCTGCTGGGAGTGGGCGGCGGCTTCCTCGCCGTCCCCGCCCTGGTCCGGGTGCTGAACCTCCCCATGCGCCGGGCTCTGGGCACCAGCCTCCTCGTCATCACCGTCAACTCGCTCGCTGCCCTCACCGCCAGAGCCGGAACCGCAGCCGACCTCGACTGGGCTGTCATCGCTCCGTTCACCGCGGCCGCCGTCCTCGGTGCCTGGGACGGCAAACGTCACGCACAACGCCTCAGCGGCGACACCCTGCGGCGGATCTTCGCCTACGTACTCCTCGCCGTCGCCGCCCTCATGATCGTCGACGCGGTCGTCTGACCCACCGGCGGCTCCGCCGCCACCCTCCTGGTCCGCCCCGCAACGGGCCGACCGGCCCCTCGTTCCCCCGCAGCAGCACCCGCACCGCTCAAGGACGCCGACGCATGACCACGAACGCCACGAACGCCATGAACAGCACGACCACGCGGTCCGACGGCACCACCGTGCGCCTCGGCCTGCGGGAGAACTGGCTCCAGTTCACCCTCCTCGTCGTCGTCAACATGGCCGTCGGCGGCCTGGTGGGTCTCGAGCGCACCACCGTCCCGCTCATCGGCACCGACGTCTTCGGACTGACCAGCGACCTGGCGGTCTTCTCGTTCATCATCGCCTTCGGCGCCACCAAGGCCCTGACCAACCTCGCGGCGGGAGCCCTGACGGCCCGCTTCCGCCGCAGGCAGCTCCTCCTCACCGGATGGCTGATCGGCGTCCCCGTCCCCTTCATGCTCGCCTGGGCGCCGTCCTGGGGCTGGATCGTCGCCGCGAACGTCCTGCTCGGCCTCAACCAGGGCCTGGCCTGGTCGATGACCGTGAACATGAAGATCGACCTCGTCGGTCCCGCCCGGCGAGGACTCGCCACCGGCCTCAACGAAGCCGCCGGCTACACCGCCGTCGGCGTCACCGCCCTGCTCACCGGCTTCCTCGCCACCGAATACGGGCTGCGCCCCGTCCCGGAACTCCTCGGCGTCGTCTTCGTCACCGCCGGACTCGCCCTGTCCCTCGCCGTCCGCGACACCGCCGGACACGTCGCCCTCGAACTCGCCCAGCACCCCAAGCCCCTGTCCGTCGGCGAGAGGACCGGTCTGGCGGCCACGTTCGCTCGCACCTCCTGGCGCGACCGTTCTCTGCGCGGCGCCAGCCAGGCCGGCCTCGTCAACAACCTCAACGACGGACTCACCTGGGGCGTCTTCCCGCTCCTCTTCACGGACCACGGCCTCGGACTGGCCGCCGTCGGCCTCATCAAGGGCCTCTACCCCATCCTGTGGGGCATCGGCCAGATCCCCGCCGGCCACCTGGCCGACCGCATCGGCCGCAAACCCCTCATCGTCACCGGCATGCTCGTCCAGGCAGCCGGATTCGTGATCGCCCTCGCCCTCCTCGACGACCCCCTGCTCGCGGGCATCCTCTCCGCCGTCGCCCTCGGACTCGGCACAGCCATGGTCTATCCCGCCCTCATCGCCTCCGTCTCCGACCACGCCCACCCCACCTGGCGCGTCAACGCCCTCGGCGCGTACCGCTTCTGGCGTGACATCGGCTACGCCGTCGGCGCGCTCCTCGCCGGCATCCTCGCCGACGCCCTCGGCCTCGACGCCACCGTCATAGCCGCCGCCGCGCTCACCGCCGTGTCCGGACTGCTGGCCGCCCGCTGGATCACCGAGCACCGGCCCGACACCCACTGAGGAACGCGGCAGCCAACGACACCACCCCAGGTGGGGCCTGCTGTGTGGTCCAGGCGGCGGTGGGGTGGTGGGGTGGGGTGGGGTGGGACGCCGAGGATGTGCGCGGTACGGGTGCGGACGGCCCGGGCCCCGGAATCAGTCCTTCGGCGGAGGATCCAGAATGACGTCGGAGACGTCCCAGCCGCCCTTGACGGCCGGTCCGTTCTGCCCCATCGTGCAGCCGGCCGCCGATGTCGCGTCCGTGGGCGTCCACTCGCCGTACACCCGCACCGGCGGTTTGTCGTTGGACACCCAGCAGTCGACCCAGACCCGGAAGAAACCGGTGCCGCCCGAGCAGGTCACGACGAAGTTGTAGAAGGACTGGTAGCGCTGAGGTGCGCATTCCTTCGGCAGCGCGTGTGCGGTGCTCGCACCGATGCCGACGAGGGTGAGCGCGGCCATGGTGGCCGCGCTGAGTAAGGCGGAGATACTTCTGCGCATGCGGGGCTCCTTCGTGGGGGTGCTGCCGCCCGGACGGACGGCGGAGCTGAGAGCGCTGTGCAGCAGTGTCGCAGGGGGAGATGCGGCGGACAACGGGGCGTAACCGGCCGTGCGGCTCGCGGTGCCCTTCTGGACTCATGGTGAATGCCGTGGGCAGCAGGGAGAGCCGCTGTGTCGGTCATGCGGTGGGGAGCGAGCCCAGGATGTCCTGCGCGATCGTCAGGTCGTCACGGTCTGCCGTGTCGCCGAGGGCGAGGAGCCGGCGGAGACAGGCGCGGGCCTCGTCGGTCTCACCCAGTTCGACGAGAGCCTGTGCCAGGTCCAGGAGCATGCTCCCCTCCCCGGCGGGAACGCCGATCTGTTGGATCTGCCGATCTGCTGGATCTGGAGCGGGGCGCTGCGAAAGCGATCGGCGGCCTCCGGCCAGCGCCCGAGAGCCGCGTAGTCCCGGCCGAGTCCGCTGGTGGCGTAGGCGCGGGAGAAGTCGGCGACGTGCCCCTGCACCGGGCAGTCGGGCGCGTCGAGGAAGGCGATGACGCGCTCGTGCAAGGCCACGGCTTACGCAGGGCCGCAGGGGCGGGCCGCAAGGAACCGCCCGCCCCGTCGCCCCTGTGCCTGCCGATGCGCTCATCCTCTGATGTCAGGTGGCACGCAGGGAGGGAATGCCTATTCCTTGAGCTGCCTCGGATCGATCGGTATCTCGCGTGCCGTGTTCTCGGCGCGCTCCTCGGCGTTCGACTTCCGCGCCGCGGTTCCACAACAGCGGTCGTACTGATTCTGCCAGTCCGTCATGAACGCGTCGTAGCTGGACTGGCCGACCAGCTTCAGGTCCGACTCGTCGTTGTGCCAGACGCCGTTGCTCGTCCAGTTCGAGGAGCCGACGAACACGATTCTGGAGTTGGCCGCTCCCGCGTAACCGCCGCTGACCATCATGTACTTGTCGTGCGTGTAGTGCAGGGCGTTGCCGTTCGCGTCGGTGCCGCGGGTGGTGTCGTGCACGTCGATGTTCGGCCGGTCCTTCAGGTAGTTCTGCACGCTGCTGTCGACCTGGCCGGCGGTGAAGAGTATGCGGATCTTGACGCCGGTCTGTGCCAGGCTCACCAGCTTCTTCGGCAGTTCCAGATAGTTCTGGTCGCCCGGCTGCCCGTGAGAGGTCCACTGGAACATGGCGATGTTGATCGTGGCCGGCGCCTTGACGTTGTTCAGGAAGTCGACCCAGGTGTCGCTCTTGCTGCGCGCCTTGGGCCACTGGTAGGAGGGCGGGGACAGTGTCGTCCTGGCGTCCTGGCCGCTGGTGGAGTTGTAGTAGTCGGGCATCAGCGGGCCCGGGCCGTTGAGCGCCCCCTTGGCCATGGCCGTGAAGTAGCGGACGTAGGAGTTGTACAGGTCGACGTTGCCCTTGACGGTGGCGCTGCTGTTCCACGCGGTGTTGGCCTGGGCGGACGTGGGGTTGGCGCTGCTGACGGTCACGGTCCTGTTCGCGTCACTCCCGCCGCTGAGCATGTAGTACTTCGCGTGCAGGGAGGAGCCGGAATAGTGGGTCAGGCAGCCGCCCGGGCACAACGCGGCGAAGCTGGAGGCCTGCGGGTCGTTGCCCAACTCGGTGACCAGTGACTGCCAGACCGCGTTGTCGCTGTGCACGTCCATCAGTGCCTTGACGATGACGCCGCGCTGGTGGGCGGCGATCAGGGCGTTGGCGAAGTCCGGGCCCGGCTGCGTGCTTCCGATCGAGTACATGGCGACGCGTATGGTCTGCCCGCAACCGGCGCTGTTGATCGATTCGATGATCGGGCCCATGACGTTCATCCGGGCGTCGGGGTCCTCCGGGTCGTTGAAACGGGGACCCGGTGTCGAGGTGAACGTCCGTGACTCGCAACTGAGCGGATTCTTGGCCTGCTTGACCGCGGCGTGCGCCGTTGTCGGCGTCAGCACGGTGACGGCGAGCGCGGTGAACAACGTGAGCGTCCGCTTCATGGACGGGCCTTTCGCTGGGCTGTTGACGATGACACGTCGGGGTATTGCATGAGGTTCGGTCGGCGGTGTGTGCCTCGACCGTCGGGTAGCCGTTGGCGTCGATACCTTCGTTGTTGCGGTCCCCGGTCAGGGGCGCCGCCGCGGCGTTCGTTGTGGCGGCGCGGGTGCGGGTCGGAAGCGGGTGCTGGAAGAACGGGTGCGGGAAGGCGTCCGTGTTCGGCCATGCGTTGAGCTCCTGCGGGGGAGGGCAGGGACATCGGGAAGACGTCCTGTCGATGCGGCGTTCGGTCCGTTGATGTTTGCCCGGGGTTGTTCTGGATATGGCCCGCCGTTGGGCACAAGGGAGACTCGCAAAGGCGCCCAAAGGTTGCATGAGGGAGCAGAGGAGCAAGGAAGTAGCGTCGTGGGCAGCGGAGTTGGAAGCGGGGAACGGCTACTGGGACGGCGCCCTCAAGGAATCGCCTTGCCGATCTTGCCCGCGTGCGTCGCGATGGGCGCCGGGCCGGCGACGTCGAGCGGCGCCGACCGAGGCGGCCGGTCCCGTGGACCTACACAGGGCGCGCAGGAGGTGCCACCACGGTCGTGCACGACCACCCAGTGGTCGTCGTCCTCGACCGTGGTGGCACACAGGTGACGGCCGTCCACGGAGACGGCTACGACTTCGGGCATACCCGTCGCTGCGGCAACGCGTGAGGGACTCGTCGAGTACAACCGCGCCGCAGCGGACCGCCGGTGCCACTCCCTGCCCAGCTCTTCGAGGGCGTCGCGGGGCCGGGCAGTCGGAGTCGGAGGGCATCGAGTCGGACTTCACCCCGTCCAGCGGGCGGGGCAGGCATGGCCCGGCGCTCGTCGACGACGAGATGGTGTGTTGCCCATCCGTCGCGGGCATACGCGCTCCATGACGCCATCGCCGTGCCGACCGAGCCGCTCCCGCCGGGGGCTGGGCCCCCGTCACGGAGTCCGCGCGGCCTGGGCCGGATGCGCGTTCCTCATGCTCATCACCCTGACCGCGTGTGACCACGACGGTGGTGACGGGGCGTGGCACGGAGTCGCCGACGGAACACGGGGGGACCTGTTCGAGAGGGCCTCCCTGGAGGACGGCAGTCGTCTCCTCGTCACCACCGAGGGCGGCGTGCGGATCGTCGGGACGGACGACGAGAGCGTGACGGTCGACGAGGCGACCCCCGCCCGCTGGGACGAGGACGCGGCCACCCCTACGCTCGACCTGCTCTGCGACCACGGTGACGCGCGGACGAAGGACAACTGCGGGGGCATGCCTCTCGTTCGGGTGCCCGCCGGTGTCTCGCTCACCGTGCGGGCCCGCAACGCCGGCATCGAGGTCGACGAGGTGCGCGGCGGGCTCGTCCTGAGCACCGTCAACGGCGACGTCACCGTGCACGACTCGGACAGGAAGAGTGCCCGTCGACACCTGGTGACCCGCAACGGCTCCGTCCGCGCCGACGGCCTCGCCGCCCGCGGCGTGAGCGCGGAGACGGTCAACGGCGACGTCGACCTGCTGTGCACGACCTCGCCGCGAGCGGTCGACGGCGTGACGCGCAACGGCTCCGTGCGCGTGACCCTCCCGGCCGACGGGCCGCCCTACGAAACCGATGCGAGCACGGTCAACGGGCGGACGGTCGTGGACGTCCCCGCCCCGCCCGCGGACTCCGAGGACTCCCGGCACCGGCTGACCCTGCGCACCGTGAACGGCGACACCGAGGTACGCCGGGGCTGAGGGACGGGCCGTCGAGACCTCTCACGACGGGGACGCGCGCCCTGGTCCTCCATCGTCACCGCGCCCACCAGCTCGACACCGAGAGCGGGGCGTTCCCCGACCGAGGAGCGCCACGGGCAGCCCTGCGTCAGCCGCCACCCGAGCCGGCCGACGCCGAACCACCGGAGGTCCAGCCGGAGCTGGGCTGCGGCCGATGGCGGGTGCTGCGTTCGGTGCGCAGTTCCACCACGACCCCGGCCGGGACGAGCAGGGCCTCCAGGGCGTCGGCGAGCCGCTGCGGGTCGCCGACGGACGGGAACCCGGTGATCCGCTCCCGGCCGCCTCGCAGGACGAGTTCCAGCACGAGCGTGGAGACGGCCGGCTTGGGGTCCCCCTGGTACGGCTCCACCACCTCGTGTGTCAGCCGTACCTCGCGCAGGGTGTCGACGGGCAGCCAGTCGTCCGGCCCGGAGGCCCGGACCAACCTCAGGACCGCGGGCACCCCGACCGGCGCGAACTCCACCCGCAGGATGCGCCTCGCCCGGGAGAAGGCGAGCGCCGGCCAGCCGAGCAGGTACTCCAGCCCGGCGATCACTCCCACCACCACGAACACGGTCGACGCCTGCGCCCCGGCCAGCACCATCCAGAAGGCGACCAGCAGGGTGGGCACGCCCAGGACGAGTGGAGCGAGCAGCGCCGGCCCCGCCGAGGCCAGCATGATCCGTGCCGCCCCGGCCGGCGAGCCGCCGTGCAGCACCAGAGCCGTCGAGTCGGGGCCTTGTAATAAGGGATCGGTGGCCATGTCTTCAGCGTAGGACCGGTCCGCAAGAGCGCCTCGACCCGATCCGGCCGACGAGGCCCGGCCGCGCCTCACGGAGAGCATTGCTTCGGCAACTGCATGCGACGACGGGGTCTCGTGTTTGTGAGGGCAGGCATGGGGCGCGCGTCACGTACGAAGCGTGTTAGTGGGCTCTGTTGTACGGCAGATTGCCCTTGAACAGCTACAAGGCTTCTTGGAAAGTGATGCGATGCCGATTATCTACGATCCAGCATCGTAGGTCACATCTTTGCTTTGCGATTTCGCCGTGGCTAAGAATTGCACTCGTCGCTCAGCAAGCCGCGTCTTTCCGACCG
>NZ_JBHTVQ010000119.1:0-8348 GCF_042792855.1 Streptomyces sp. NPDC056600 | reverse complement strand
CCTCCCTCTTCGCCCGCTTCGCCTCCCGCCAGGAGGACTCCCCGCAGATGAAGATGATCGCCGCCCTGCGCAACCAGTTCGGCGGCCACGCGGTCGAGGCGTCCGGTCCCTCGGCAGCGCGGTAGACGGGGCGGACAGTGGGCGACCTTCTGCTGCTGCGGCACGGCGAGACGGAGTGGAGCGCGGCACGCCGCCACACCAGCCGCACCGACCTGCCGCTCACCGCGCACGGTGAGGAGGAGGCGCGGGCGGTGGCCCCGCTGCTCGCCGGACGGAGGCTGGCGGGGGTGCTGGCCAGTCCCCGGCTGCGTGCGGTCACCACCGCGCGGCTGGCCGGCCTCACCGGCGCCCGGACCGATGCCGACCTGCGCGAATGGGAGTACGGGGCCTACGAAGGGCTGATGACGGAGGAGATCCGCCAGGAGCGGCCCGGCTGGAACATCTGGGACGACGGTTGCCCGTCGTCGGCGGACGGGCAGCCCGGAGAGCTGCCCGAGGAGGTCGGCGCGCGGGCCGACCGGGTGCTGGCCCGCATCGAGCCGCTGCTGCGCGCGGACGAGGGCGACGTGCTGCTGGTGGCCCACGGCCACTACCTGCGTGTCCTGACGGCACGCCGGCTGGGGCTCGCTGCGACCGACGGACGGCTGTTCCAGATCTTCACCGGAACCGTCAGCCGCCTGTCCACCGAGCACGGCCGACCGGTCGTGTCCGTGTGGAACGCCCGGCCCGGTGGCGCGGAGCTCTAGAGGGCCGGCCCGGCGGCGCGGAGCCCGCAGGGAGCCGGCCCGGGCCTCGCCCCGGGCCGGTCCCCGCGGCCTCATCCCGCGGCGCCCTTGGGCATCCCGTACACGCGCTCCACGCGCAGCCGCAGCACCAGGCGGCGGTCGCGCACCATCGCCGCCCGGTAGTCGTCCCAGTCCGGGTGCTCGCCCACGACGTCGCGGTAGAGCCGTATCAGCTCCTCCACCGTCGCGTCGGCGGGGTCCTCGGCCACCGGGCTCAGCTCGGCGGTGCCCTCCGCCACGGTGTAGGCCCAGCGGTCGGCGCTGGTCACGTGGTAGGAGGCACGCGGGTCGCGGCGCAGGTTGCGGGTCTTGGCCCGGTCGTCCGTGACCGAGATCCGCAGCAGGCGCTCATCGGGGTAGTAGGCGTGGTTGACGTTGGACAACTGCGGCCGCCCGTCGGCCTTGAGGGTCACCAGCACTCCGCCGGCGGCCTCGGAGAGCAGGGCGAGCAGGGCTTCTTCACTCATACCGGCGGAACGTCCCCCAGGGCCGGGGTGTTCCCCCGACGGGCCGGTCAGGTCTGGAATTGCGCCGAACGGGGTATCTCCGAGCCGCTCGCGCAACGTGGACGGAGGGTCAGGACCATGACGGCGACCGCGAGGACGGTGCTGCGCCAGGAGATCGAGCCGGGCGAGGCGGGCCTGGACGCCGCCCGCCTGGACGAGCTGGACCGCCTGCTGGCCCGGCACGTCGACACCGGGAGCCTGCCGGGCTACCTGCTGTCGGTGGCCCGGGACGGCCGGGTGGCCCGCCTGACCACGTACGGCAGCCGCGATCTCGCCGCGGGACTGCCGGTGGAGCCGGACACCCTGTGGCGGATCTACTCGATGACCAAGCCGGTCACCTCGGTGGCGGCGATGCTGCTGGTGGAGGACGGTCTGCTGTCGCTCGACGACCCCCTCGAGCGCCACCTGCCGGCCTTCGCGGCCCCGCGGGTCCATGTGGCGGGCGAGGGCTCCGGGATGCGGACGCGCCCGGCGCGGGGGCCCGTCCTGATCCGCCATCTGCTCTCGCACACGGCGGGTCTGACGTTCGCCTTCCACCACGCCCACCCGGTGGACGCCCTCTACCGCGAGGCGGGCCTGCACGCCTCGGTCCTGCCGGGCGCGGACCTCGCGCGGACCTGCGACGCGTACGCGCGGCTCCCCCTCCAGTTCGATCCCGGCAGCGGGTGGAACTACTCGGTGGCGACCAACGTGCTGGGCCGGGTGATCGAGGTGGTCTCCGGGCGCCCGCTGGACGAGTTCGTGGGCGAGCGGGTGCTGGGGCCGCTGCGGATGACCGACAGCGGGTTCCGGATCGGCGAGGAGCAGGCGGGCCGGCTGGCCGAGCTGTACGGGGACGGCGACGACGGGGCGCTCGAGGTCGTCCCGGGCACCCCGGTGCGGGAGCGGCCGCGCTTCCTGTCCGGCAGCGGAGGGCTGGTGGCGAGCGCCGGGGACTACCACCGCTTCATGGAGATGCTCCGGCGGCGCGGGGAGCTCGACGGGGTGCGGCTGCTGCGGCCGGCGACGGTGGACCTGATGACCCGCAACCACCTGCCCGAGGGGGCGGACATCCGGAGCTTCGGCGCCCCGGTCCACGACGAGCCGGCCAACGCCGGCGTGGGGTTCGGTCTGGGCTTCTCGGTGGTGGTGGACCCCTCGCGCGCCCAGTCACCGTCCTCGCGGGGGACCTACGGCTGGAAGGGCGTGGCGACCACCGTCTTCTGGGTGGATCCCGTCCAGGACCTGACCGTGCAGTTCATGACGCAGCTGCGGCCCCGGCGTTCGCGGCTGCTGTTCCCGGAGATCCGGCGGCTGGTGCACGCATCCGTCGTGGGATGAGAGGCCGCCGGGCGCGGCGGGTTGACCGACACCTCCCCTACATGACATTCATTTTCATTAAGGGCGGAGACCGCGACACGGCACGCCCGGTTCATGCTGCCCGGATCCCACAGACAGGACTTCCTCATGTCTCTCGACGTCTCCCCCACCCTGCTCGCCGACGCCGAACGCGGCGAGGTCCGCGAGGAGGACTTCCTCGCCACCGTGCGCACCTCGCTGCCCTACGCCTACGACCTGATCGCCCGGCTCGCCGGCGAACTGCGCGCCAACTCCGCGGAGTTCGCCGACAACACCACGCCGCCGCCCTCCGAGCGGGAGCGCGGGCAGCTGCTGCGCGCCCTGGCGAGCGACGCCATCCGCGGGACGCTGGAGCGCCACTTCGGCGTGGCGCTGGCCTTCCAGAACTGCCACCGGGTGGCCGCGTTCCGGCCGCGGGACGTGGGCGGGGAGCGTCACGCGCGCTTCACCTCCGCGCGTGCCCAGCTCCTCAACCAGTCCCCCGACCTGCGCGACTGCTGAGTCCCCGGACGCCCGGCGGGGGCGCGGCCGCCTCGGCCGCGCCCCCGCTGGTCCCCCTCAGCCCTGGGCCGGGGCCGGGGCGTAGCCGCACGGGCGGGAGACGAACGTCCCCCGGCCCCGGGTCCTGCCGCGCAGCGCGGCGGACCAGCCGAACAGCTCCGCCAGCGGGACCACCGCGTCCACCACGGCCGTCCCGCCCCGGGTCTCGGAGCCCCGCACCCGGCCGCGGCGGGCGGCCAGGTCGCCGAGCACCCCACCCAGGCAGTCGGCCGGCACGGTCACGGTGACCTCGGCGACCGGTTCCAGCAGGGTGAGGCGGCAGGCGCGCAGGGCGGCCCGCAGCCCGGCCCGGCCGGCGGTGCGGAAGGCCGTGTCCGAGGAGTCCTTGACGTGCGTGGCGCCGTCGGTGAGGACGACCCGCAGACCGGTCACCGGGTGCCCGCCGAGCGGGCCGTCCGGCAGGGCGTCACGGCACCCGGCCTCCACCGCCCGCACGTACTCCTGCGGTACACGTCCGCCGGTCACCGCGGAGCGGAACTCGAACCCGAGCCCGTCCAGCGGCTCGACGTCGAGCACGACGTGCGCGAACTGGCCCGCGCCGCCGTCCTGTTTGACGTGCCGGTGGACGAACCCGCGGACGCCGCCGGTCACCGTCTCCCGGTGGGCGACCCTGGGCCGCCCGACCGTGAGGCCGGGCCCGCCGGACAGTCGGATCTTCTCCACCGCCACCTCCAGGTGCAGTTCGCCCATGCCGGACAGCAGGGTCTGGCCGGTCTCCGGATCGGTGCGGACCGTCAGCGACGGGTCCTCCTCGGCGAGGCGGGCCAGCGCTCCGGCGAGCCGCCCGGTGTCGGTGGAGCGGACGGCCTCGACCGCCACCGACACCACCGGCTCGGCCGGGGCGGGCGGCTCCAGCACCAGCGGGTGCTCCCAGGCGCACAGCGTCGCCCCTGCCCGCACGCCCTTGGGTCCCGCCACGGCGACGATGTCGCCTGCCACCGCGGCCTCGACCTCGGTGTACCGGTCGGCGCGCAGGCGCAGCACCCGCGCGACGCGCTCGGCGCGGCCCGTGGTCGTGTCCCGCACGACGTCCCCCTTCCGCAGGGTTCCGGAGTAGATCCGCAGACTGGTCAGCCTGCCGGTCGCGGTGGCGTTCACCTTGAACGCCAGTGCGGCCAGCGGGCCGTCGGGGTCGGCCTCCCGCCGCACCTGGGCGCCCTCCCAGCTGCCCGTCACCGGGGGCAGGTCGAGCGGGGACGGCAGGTAGTCCGCCACCGCGTCCAGCAGTGGTTCCACCCCCTTGTCGCGGTAGGCGGAGCCGCAGAGCACCACCACGCCCTCACCGGTGCGGGTGAGGTCGCGCAGGGCCGCGCGCAGGGTGGCCGCGCTCAGCGTGCCGTGCTCACAGAACTCCTCGAACGCCCCGGCGTGCCGTTCGGCCACGGCCTCCTCCAGCTCACGGCGCCGCCGCGCCGCCTCGGTGCGCAGCTCCGCGGGGACCGGCGCCGCCACGGGCTCGCCGGCCCCGTCGGGCCAGGTGAGCGCGCGGAGGCCGAGGAGGTCGACGACGCCCCGGAAGCCGTCCTCGGCGCCCACCGGCAGCTGCGCCACCAACGGCGCCGGGTGCAGCCGCTCCCGGACGGAGGCGACGGCGGCGTCGAGGTCGGCGCCCGCCCGGTCCATCTTGTTGACCAGGACGATCCTGGGCACTCCGTGCCGGTCGGCCTGCCGCCACACCGCCTCGCTCTGCGGCTCGACGCCGGCCACGGCGTCCAGGACCACCACCGCGCCGTCCAGGACACGCAGCGAGCGCTCCACCTCGTCGGCGAAGTCGACATGGCCCGGGGTGTCGATCAGGTTGATCCGGCGGCCCTTCCAGGCGCAGCTGACGGCGGCCGCGAAGATGGTGATGCCCCGCTCGCGTTCCTGGGCGTCGAAGTCGGTGACGGTGGTGCCCTCGTGCACCTCGCCGCTGCGGTGGACGGCGCCGGTGGCGTGGAGGATCCGCTCCGTGACGGTGGTCTTGCCGGCGTCGACGTGGGCGAGGATGCCCAGGTTGCGGACGTCGGCGAGAGGGAGGGCGGGGCGGCGGGTGAAGTCGTTGCGCACGGCCTTCGGCCTTTCTGGAGGTGATGATCCGGTCCTTCGGGACGCGCGATCACCGCCACGGCCGCGGCACTCCGCGAGGGGCGGGGTGTCTCAGCGGGGCGTGGCGGACGTCCGGCACCGGCCGCGCAGCGGGCGCCGGAGGGCCGGGGACACCAGGATCACCTCGTACCGCGAACGGGGAACGACGGCATCGGCGCGCTGACGCACGGCCTGCCCCCCTTCACTCGTCACGGTGGTCCCACCGGGAGGGCCCCGCGACACGCACGTATCGTCAAGAGGCCGGGAAAACCCGTGGGTTGCTGCGAGTGTAGGGACCGGCGGCGGACCGGGCACCGCAATTTCGGGTGCGGGCGAGCGGCCCCGGCGGACGTCCGGTTCGCGGTAGGTTCGCCCCACGTCCGTCTCTCGAGGAGCTTTCAGCGCATGTCCGTGAAGGTCAGTGTGGTCGTCCCGGTGTACAACCCCGGTCCCTACATCGAGGACTGCGTCGACTCGCTCCTGCGGCAGTCGCTGCGGCCGGGCGAGTTCGAGGTGATCTTCGTCGACGACGGCTCCACGGACGCGACGCCGGCGCGGCTGGACGCGCTGGCCGCGGAGCACTCCCACATCCAGGTGATCCACCAGGAGCCGTCGGGGTGGTCGGGCAAGCCGCGCAACGTCGGTGTCGCGGCGTCGCGGGGCGAGTACGTGATGTTCGTCGACAACGACGACTACCTCGGCGACGAGGCCCTGGAGCGGATGTACGCGTACGCCGTGGAGAACGACGCGGACGTCGTCGTCGGCAAGATGGCGGGCAAGGGCCGCCCGGTGCCGGTGGAGCTGTTCCGCAGGAACCATCCGCGCGCCACCGTCGAGAACTCCCCGCTGATGGACAGTCTGACGCCCCACAAGATGTTCCGGCGGGCCTTCCTGGACCGGATCGGGCTGCGCTTCCCGGAGGGCCGGCGCCGGCTGGAGGACCACGTCTTCATCGCGGAGGCCTACCTGCGGGCGGAGACGATCTCCGTCCTCAGCGACTACGTGTGCTATTACCACGTCAAGCGGGACGACGCCTCCAACGCCGGGTTCCAGCGCTTCGACCCGGTGGGCTACTTCAAGAACCTGCGCGAGGCGCTCGACGTGGTCGAGCGGTACACCGGACCGGGCCCGCTGCGCGACCGGATGTACCGGCGCTGGCTGCGCAACGAGATGGTCGAGCGGATGCGCGGCGCGCGACTGCTGAACCTCCCCGACGACTACCGGCGGGAGCTGTTCGGCGAGATCCGGGACGTGATCGACGAGCGGTTCGGGCCCTCCGTCGCCGCTCCGCTGGCGCCCACCCAGCGGGTGGTGGCGGCTCTGGTCGCCGCCGACCGCTACGAGGACACGCTGGCCTTCGCGGAGTGGGAGGCGTCCCTCGCCCCCCGGGCCGCCGCGGAGGCGGTCGGCTGGGAGAAGGGCGTCCTGCGCTTCGACCTGACGGCCGGTTACACCGCGTCGGGCGAGCCGATGGTCTTCCCGGCCGACGGTGCCCACACCGTGCCCGAGGGCGCGCCCGAGGACGTGGCGGGGGCCGTCGCCTGGGTGCTCGCCGACGCCACGGAGCGGTTCGGCTCGGCGGGCGTGGACGTGGTGGTGCGCGAGCGTTCCACCGCGGCCCAGTACTACCTGCCGGCCGAGGTGACCCGGGAGACGGAGCCCGCCGGGGACGGTGAGGGGGTGCGCCTGCGGGTGCGCGCCTCGGTGTCGCTGGACCCCGCGGTGGCCGCCGGCGGCTCGCCGCTGCGCGCGGGCCTGTGGGACCTGTTCGTGCGGGTGAAGCTGGGCGGCTGGGCCCGTGAGTGCCGGATCGACCCGGCCCCGGGCGCGCCGCGCCCGGCGGGGAACGCGGCGGTCACGGACGGCAGTGTGGTCCTGCCGTACTGGACGGCCCGCGACACCCTGTCGCTCGACGTCGACAAGGCGTCCAGGAACCTGCGTCTGGACCGGCTGTCCCCGTCCGCCGTCACGGTGACGGGCGAGAGGCTGCGGGCGACGCTGCCGCTGCACGTGGCGGACCGCTGCGACGTCCTGCTGCGGCTGGCCGGCCCGGCGGACACGCCGCGGATCCAGGCGCCGGGCACCCTGTCCCCTGGCGAGGACGCGGCCCGCACCTGCGTGCTGGAGGCGGCGCTGCCGTGGGACGAGGCTCCTCGGGAGGTCCCGCTGGGGTTGTCCCTGGCGGCGGACCCGCGGGCGGTGGACCCCCGGTTCCTGTCCCTGCCGGTGGCGTTGAGCGTGACCGCCGACGGGGTGCGGGTACGGCACGCCGCGCTGCCGCGGGCGGCGCGGCAGCGGCCCGGAGCGGTGCGGGGACTGCACCGGCTGGCGCGCCGGCTGCCGCTGCCGGTGCGTCGCGCCGTGGTCAAGGCCATGGACACCCTCGTGCCCGGTCTTCGGGCACGGCTGACCGACAGGAAGAGTGACTGAGCACGTGCGACCGCTGAGCATCGAAGGCACCTGGCTGGTGGAGCCGGCCATCTTCCCCGACGAGCGGGGCAGCTTCCACGAGTGGTTCCGGGGACCGGCGTTCCGGGAGGCGACGGGGTACGACCTGTCACTGGCCCAGGCCAATTTCTCGGTCTCGCGCAGGGGCGTGCTGCGGGGGCTGCACTTCGCGGACGTCCCGCCGGGGCAGGCCAAGTACGTGACCTGCGGGCGGGGCGCGGTGCTGGACGTGATGGTGGACATCCGGGTCGGCTCCCCCACCTTCGGCAGGTGGGTGTCGCACCGGCTGGACGAGGAGAACCGGCACGCGGTCTTCCTGGCCGAGGGCATCGGGCACGCCCTCATGGCGCTCACCGACGACGCCACGGTCCTGTACCTGTGTTCCACCGGCTACTCCCCCGCCCGCGAGCACGGGGTGCATCCCCTCGATCCGGCTCTGGGCATCGAGTGGCCCGCCGACATCGAGCCGGTGCTGTCCGCGAAGGACGCGGCGGCGCCCTCGCTGGCCGAGGCCCGCGCGGCGGGGATGCTGCCGGTCTACGAGGAGTGCGTCGCCCACTACGAGAAGCTGCGGGGCGACGAGTCCGTGTGAGGACGCGCCGCGTACGACGGCGGAGGCGGGACCCCGGGGTCCCGCCTCCTG
>NZ_JBHTVQ010000118.1:0-8373 GCF_042792855.1 Streptomyces sp. NPDC056600 | reverse complement strand
GGGCCCGCACCGGTTCCCCGGTGCGGGCCGTCGCCCGTACCCAAACCCTGATCAAGGGCGTGAACGGCAGCGGCACCGTCCGCCGCACCACCCTCCCCGGCGGCCTGCGCGTCGTCACCGAGACCCTCCCCTCGGTGCGCTCCGCCACCTTCGGCATCTGGGCCAACGTCGGCTCCCGCGACGAGACGCCCGCACTGAACGGGGCCACCCACTACCTCGAGCACCTGCTCTTCAAAGGCACCTCCCGGCGCAGCGCCCTCGACATCTCGGCCGCGATCGACGCGGTCGGCGGCGAGATGAACGCGTTCACCGCCAAGGAGTACACCTGCTACTACGCCCGCGTGCTGGACACCGACCTCCCGCTCGCGATCGACGTGGTCTGCGACATGCTCACCGGCTCCCTGATCCGCGAGGAGGACGTCGACGTCGAACGCGGCGCGATCCTCGAGGAGATCGCGATGACCGAGGACGACCCGGGCGACTGCGTGCACGACCTGTTCGCGCACACCATGCTCGGCGACACCCCCCTCGGCCGCCCCGTCCTCGGCACCGTCGACACGGTCAACGCCCTCAACGCCGACCGCATACGGCGCTTCTACAAGAAGCACTACGACCCCACCCGCCTGGTGGTCGCCGCGGCCGGCAACGTCGACCACGCCAAGGTCGTCCGGCAGGTCCGCACCGCCTTCGAGAAGGCCGGCCTGCTCACCGACCACGACGCCGTCCCGGTCGGCCCCCGCTCCGGCAGCCGCACCCTGCGCGCCGCCGGCAAGGTCGACCTGATCTCCCGCAAGACGGAGCAGGCGCACGTCGTCCTCGGCATGCCCGGCATCGCCCGCAACGACGACCGCCGCTGGACCCTGGCCGTCCTCAACACGGCTCTCGGCGGCGGCATGTCCTCCCGCCTCTTCCAGGAGGTCCGGGAGAAGCGCGGCCTGGCCTACAGCGTGTACTCGTACACCTCCAGCTTCGCCGACTGCGGCCTCTTCGGCGTCTACGCCGGCTGCCGGCCCAGCCAGGTGCCCGACGTGCTGAAGATCTGCCGCGACGAACTCGACAAGGCCGCCGCCGAAGGCCTCCCCGACGACGAGATCGCCCGCGCCGTCGGCCAGCTCAAGGGCTCCACCGTCCTCGGCCTGGAGGACACCGGCGCGCTGATGAACCGCATCGGCAAGAGCGAGCTCTGCTGGGGCGACCAGATGTCCGTCGACGACGTCCTCGCGAGCATCGACGCCGTCACGCCCGATGATGTCCGAGAGGTCGCCCGGGACGTCCTGGGCCGCCGTCCCTCCCTCTCGGTCATCGGCCCGCTCAAGGACAAGCAGGCCTCCCGGCTGCACGAGACCGTGGCCTGAGCCGGCCGGACCTTCGTCGACCGGACCCCGCGGGGCCCGCGAAAGGAAGCAGGAGCAACATGAGCAAGCTGCGAGTGGCGGTACTCGGCGCCAAGGGGCGCATCGGCTCCGCGGCCGTCAAGGCGGTCGAGGACGCCGAGGACCTGGAACTGGTGGCCGCCCTCGGCCGCCACGACAGCCTTGACGTCCTGACCTCCTCCGGAGCCCAGGTGGCCGTCGAGCTGACCACCCCCGACTCGGTGATGACCAACCTCGAGTACTGCGTCGGCAACGGCATCCACGCCGTCGTCGGCACCACCGGCTGGAGCGACGAGCGCCTGGCCGCCCTCGACGGCTGGCTGAAGGCGTCCCCCTCGACGGGCGTCCTGATCGCGCCGAACTTCTCCATCGGCGCCGTCCTCACCATGAAGTTCGCCCAGCTCGCCGCCCCGTACTTCGAGTCCGTCGAGGTCGTCGAACTGCACCACCCCGACAAGGTCGACGCCCCCAGCGGCACCGCACAGCGCACCGCCCAGCTGATCGCCGAGGCCCGCCGGGCGGCCGGCAGCGCCCCGATGCCCGACGCCACCGCCACGGCCCTGGAAGGGGCCCGCGGCGCCGACGTCGAGGGCGTCCCGGTGCACGCCGTCCGGCTGCGCGGCCTCCTGGCCCACCAGGAGGTCCTGCTCGGCGGCGAGGGCGAGACCCTCACCGTCCGCCACGACTCCCTGCACCACAGCAGCTTCATGCCGGGCGTCCTGCTCGGCGTGCGCCGCGTGGTGGACACCCCGGGCCTGACCTTCGGGCTCGAGCACTTCCTGGACCTGGGCTGACACCGGCATGCGCGCGAAGATCACCTACGCCGTCACGGCCCTGGCCCTGATCGCCTACTTCGTCCTGGCCGGAAGCCGCGGCGTCATGCTCGTCCAGGTCGGCACCCCGCTCACCGTCACGCTGGGCTGCGCCGTGCTGGTGCTGCCCGCCGTCGGCCTGTGGTTCCTCTGGGCGAACACCCGGTTCGCCCAGCGGGCCGGCGCCCTCGCCGCCGAACTCGAGGCCGAGGGCGGCCTCCCGGTCGACGACCTGGAGCGCACCCCCAGCGGCCGCATCGACCGCGACTCCGCGGACGCCGTCTTCGCCCGCCGCAAGGCCGAGACGGAAGCCGCCCCGGAGGACTGGCGCTCCTGGTTCCGTCTCGCCGTCGCCTACCACGACGCCCGCGACACCACCCGCGCCCGCAAAGCCATGCAGCGCGCCATCCAGCTCCACGACGGCCGGCCCACCGCCGGCACCCGCGGCTGACGATCGCCGACCGCCCGCACACGACAACGGCCCCGCCGCCCACCGGGCGACGGGGCCGTTGCGGCGTCCTCAGCGTCCCGGAACCGTCCGGTACTCGTCCGCCCACGCCTCGACGGTGTCCGCCGCGCGGTCGAATACCTCGGGCAGCCCCAGGAAGTCCGCGCCGTGCGTGCTCAGCAGCACCACCCTGCCGTCCGCGGCGGCGCCACCGCGCCCGCCACGGGCCTCCAGGACGAGTCCCTGGCCCTGCACCGTCCTGGGCAGCCCCATCCACCGCACAGGCTGCTGGACGACCCGCAGCGCCCCCACACGGGCCCACGGAGTGGTGCGGGTGGCGAAGAACGCCACATGCCGCAGCCCCGCCGAGCTCACCCAGACACCGGTCCGCAGCCCGCGCAGCGCGCCCGCGATCATCAGCACCGCCAGCCCGAACCACACCCAGGCCGTCGTCACCGAGGTCGTCGCGGCGATGATCACCGCCGCCACCAGCACGAACGAGGCGAGCAGCAGCACCAGCGCGGCCAGCCCGACCCGGTACGGCCCCGGCCGGTAGGGCCGCCGCCACCGCTGCCGGTCGTGGAACGGGAGGACGACGTCGTCGGCCTGCTCGTCGAACGCGCGGTCGGCCGTCAGAAAGGGCAGGGGCACGGCGGGTCCTCACTCGATCGGCTTGTCTCATCCGCGCATCTGGGCGGTAGGCGCTGAGATTATCGATTGCCTGAGGCCAGGACCACCTCAGGTGTGCCGAACCGGCCTTACCGATGCCTCCGTCGCCATTAGTGTTTCCGAAGTGACACAGCGTCAGACATCCACCCTTGCTCGATGTGTCAGCGGGGACACGGCGATCACCACCGAGAGCGTTGCCGCGAAGAGCGGCCGCACCGTCCGGCGCACCCGCATCGCCGACCTGTACGAACGCTGGCACATCGGCTTCACCGATTCGATGGGCAGGGTCCGGCGTCTGCCGTCGGTCCGCGCTCAACACGCCCGCGTCCTGAACGAGGAAACGCTGCTCTTCGAACGCGCTCCCATCGTGGACGTGCTGCGAGGTGACGTCCAGAACGTGCTGACCTTCCGCGCGGAGACCGGGCAGGAGCTCAGCTGCACCGCGGACCACGCACTCTTCACCAACCAGGGATGGGTGAAGGCCTGCGATCTCGGTCCCGGTCACCTCCTGGTCGTGACGGGAAAGCGCAGTGCGTATGCCGGCCGTCAGATCCCTCCCGCGCTCCGGGCGGGCATCGGCGTGTGGACCTCGATGCAGCGTTCCACGGCGATCAAGCCGGTCGACGCCTGCTACCTCTGTGGAACCGCCCGCCCGAGGGCCGAGCTGGTGCTCGACCACGTGGTGCCCGTGGCAGCGGACCTGCTCAAGGCGCTCGACGTCCGCAACCTCCGACCGACCTGCGAACCGTGCCACCGTGCCAAGACGGACTCCGAGCAACACCTGGCACGTCGCAATGTGACCGCCGGCGCGAAGTTCGTCCAGTACGAACGCGTCGAGGAACCCCGCGAGACGCAGACCTACGACCTGGTGGTGGCCGGACCCTGGCACAACTACCTCGCCAACGGCGTGGTGGTGCACAACAGCGGGAAGGGCCGGTCCCCCCGCCGAAACGGGGAGACCGGCCCTTCCCGGTCGTCGGCGTCTGGTCAGACCTTGCGCCACCCGGGGATCCAGGCCCCGTCCTCGACCACGTAGTCACCGAACAGCGAGGGAGCCTCCTGCACCATCAGCCTGCCCACCTTGTCGAACAACAGACGGATCTCCTCCTCCGCGCCGGGAGCCGTCCGGTTCTCGATGACATGCCGCAGCGTGCGGACGTTCGCCGTCCAGACGAGCCCCGTCCCCAGTCCCTCCGGCGCGAACCGGCGCATGAACGAGGTCTTGGCCTTCTTCTCCGAGAACGGCACGCCTTCCTCGTCGAGACCGAAGTGACCCGCCATCCAGTGCTGGAACTCCTCGATCTTCTCGAGCAGCTCGGTGGCCCGGGACATCAGCTCCTCGTCCTTCTGGGCCCAGTCGGGGAACCAGAACGGCAGGTCGTCCAGGCGGACGAAGCGCAGCGACTCCTGCGACACGGCGACGCCGGCACGGTGGCGTACCAGTTCGTGGGTGGCCACCCGGCTGACGTTGTGCAGCACGAAGCTGAAGTTGACATGCTCAAGGACCGAGCCGTGCGCGCTGGCCAGAATGTTCTTGAGGTACTTGTCCTGGTCGGCACGGATGCGGGTGACGTTCGGGTTCAGGCCCGGCTCCCACGAGCGGTAGCAGATCCGTCCGGCGAACTCCGCCAGATTCTGGGCGTCGTCCAGGTCGCCCCGGTCGACGCGCTCCAGCCAGCTCTCGCCACCCACATCGCTCAGGTAGGCCGCCACCTCGTCGTAGTCGAGGTCCGGACGCGAGATGAGGTGGACCTGGGGTTCGACCGTGTGCAATCTGATCACTCCAGTTGGTTCAGGGAGGACAATTCTCCCACGCGCCGTCCTGGGCTCCTCGCCCGCCCGGGTAGCGCGACCGGGCGGTGCGCCCCGCCGCGCCCGGCGTCCGAATTGCCGGATATCTGAGAGTTATCTAGCCTGACGATACGGACCCGGCACTGCTTGAACCCCCGAGCAGGCAGTGCCGGGATCCCGTTCGTCCACAATGTCCGGCCCCCGACGGCGCACCAGGCCCGGTGCAGCGAGTAGCGTGTTAGCCATGGCACCGACCTCCACTCCGCAGACCCCCTTCGGGAGGGTCCTTACCGCCATGGTGACTCCGTTCACGGCGGACGGCGCGCTCGACCTCGACGGCGCCCAGCGGCTTGCCACCCATCTCGTGGACGCCGGCAACGACGGTCTCATCATCAACGGCACCACCGGTGAGTCGCCCACCACCAGCAACGCGGAGAAAGCGGCCCTCCTGCGGGCCGTCCTGGAGGCGGTCGGCGACCGTGCCCACGTCGTGGCAGGCGTCGGCACCAACGACACCCGTCACAGCATCGAGCTGGCCCGCGCGGCCGAGGAGCTCGGCGCGCACGGCCTGCTCACCGTGACCCCGTACTACAACAAGCCTCCGCAGGAAGGCCTGTACCAGAACTTCACGGCGATCGCCGACTCCACCGGCCTGCCGGTGATGCTCTACGACATCCCGGGCCGCAGCGGCGTCCCGATCGCCACGGAGACGCTGGTCCGCCTCGCGGAGCACCCGCGCATCGTCGCCAACAAGGACGCCAAGGGCGACCTGGGCGCCGCGAGCTGGGCGCTCTCCCGCTCCGGACTGGCCTGGTACTCCGGCGACGACATCCTGAACCTGCCGCTGCTGTCGATCGGCGCGGTCGGCTTCGTCTCGGTCGTCGGCCACCTGGTCGCCCCGGACCTGCGCGCCATGCTCGAGGCGCACCTCGGCGGCGACGTGCACAAGGCCGCCGAGATCCACCACAAGCTGCTCCCCGTCATCCGGGGCGTCTTCCGCACCCAGGGCGCGATGACCACCAAGGCGGCCCTTGCCCTGCAGGGACTGCCCGCCGGCCCGCTGCGCGCCCCGCTCGTGGAGCTGAGCCCCGAAGAGCTCGACCAGCTCAAGATCGATCTGGTCGAGGGCGGGGTACAGCTCTGAGCACCGGACTTCACAACTGAATACGCAGGGCGATCGCGCCTGCACCTTCACACGACAACTGCTTACGCACGAACGTCACGCGCGCCACGTGCCCCCGGGCACGTGGCGTACGTGGTGAGGAGAGTCTTTTGAGTCATCCGCACCCTGAACTCGGCCCGCCGCCCAAGCTTCCCAAGGGCGGACTGCGGGTCACCCCGCTCGGCGGTCTCGGCGAGATCGGTCGCAACATGACCGTCTTCGAGTTCGACGGCCGCCTGCTGATCGTCGACTGCGGCGTGCTGTTCCCCGAGGAGGAGCAGCCCGGCATCGACCTGATCCTGCCGGACTTCTCGTCCATCCGGGACCGCCTGAACGACATCGAGGCCATCGTCCTGACCCACGGGCACGAGGATCACATCGGCGCCGTTCCGTACCTGCTGCGCGAGCGTCCGGACATCCCGCTGGTCGGCTCCAAGCTGACCCTCGCGCTGATCGAGGCCAAGCTCCAGGAGCACCGGATCCGTCCGTACTCCCTGGAGGTCTCGGAGGGCAACCGGGAACGGCTCGGCCCCTTCGACTGCGAGTTCGTCGCGGTCAACCACTCCATCCCGGACGCCCTCGCGGTGGCCATCCGCACGCCCGCGGGCATGGTCGTGCACACCGGCGACTTCAAGATGGACCAGCTCCCGCTGGACGGCCGGCTCACCGACCTGCACGCCTTCGCGCGGCTGAGCGAGGAGGGCATCGACCTCCTGCTCAGCGACTCGACGAACGCCGAGGTCCCCGGCTTCGTGCCGCCGGAGCGCGACATCTCCAACGTGCTGCGGTCGGTTTTCGCCGGCGCCCGCAAGCGCGTGATCGTGGCGAGCTTCGCGAGCCACATCCACCGCGTCCAGCAGATCCTCGACGCCGCCCACGAGTACGGCCGCAGAGTCGCCTTCGTCGGCCGCTCGATGGTCCGCAACATGGGCATCGCCCGGGACCTCGGCTACCTGCGGGTGCCGCCGGGGCTGGTCGTCGACGTCAAGACGCTGGACGACCTGCCGGACCACGAGGTGGTCCTGGTCTGCACGGGTTCGCAGGGCGAGCCGATGGCCGCGCTGTCCCGCATGGCCAACCGGGACCACCAGATCCGGATCGTCCCGGGCGACACGGTGATCCTGGCGTCGTCGCTCATCCCGGGCAACGAGAACTCGGTCTACCGGGTGATCAACGGCCTGACCCGCTGGGGCGCCAACGTCGTCCACAAGGGCAACGCCAAGGTCCACGTCTCGGGTCACGCCTCGGCCGGCGAGCTGCTGTACTTCTACAACATCTGCCGCCCGCGGAACCTGATGCCGGTGCACGGTGAGTGGCGCCACCTGCGGGCCAACGCCGAGCTGGGCGCCCTGACCGGCGTCCCGCACGACCGCATCGTGATCGCCGAGGACGGCGTGGTCGTCGACCTGGTCGACGGCAAGGCCAGGATCACCGGCAAGGTGCAGGCCGGCTACGTCTACGTCGACGGTCTGTCCGTCGGCGGGGTGGGCGAGCCCGCGCTCAAGGACCGCAAGATCCTCGGTGACGAGGGCATCATCTCGGTCTTCGTGGTGGTGGACTCCTCCACCGGCAAGATCAGTGCCGGCCCGCACATCCAGGCCCGCGGCTCCGGCATCGAGGACAAGGCCTTCGGCGACGTCCTGCCCAAGCTGGTCGAGGTGCTCGAGCGCCAGGCCCAGGAGGGCGTGGTCGAGCCGCACCAGATGCAGCAGCTCATCCGCCGGACCCTGGGCAAGTGGGTGTCCGACACCTACCGCCGTCGGCCGATGATCCTGCCGGTCGTGGTCGACGTCTGAGCCCTGGTCAGCGCGTGATCCACGCGTGAACCAGGAGGGGAGCGCCTCGATTTGCACATGGGCGCTCCCCTCCAGTACGTTTACGGCTCCCGCCCAGGGGGCACCCGCAACGCTTACGGCGTCCGGGGGTGCCTGACCCGGAGGGCGGGAAAACCGACTCAGAACTTCTGATAAAGTCGGAACCGCCGGAAAGGGAAAACGCCGAAAGGCGAAGGACCTGGAAAGCGCCGAGGAAATCGGAACGGAAACGGTCTGATAGAGTCGGAAACGAAGGAAGCGCCCGGAGGAAAGCCCGAGAGGGTCGGTACAAAGGAAGCGTCCG
>NZ_JBHTVQ010000117.1:0-8616 GCF_042792855.1 Streptomyces sp. NPDC056600 | reverse complement strand
CCCGTCAGGGGAGCGCCGCCCTCGGTGCCGAGCCGGGGTGACCGGCTCAGTTGAACGAGTCGCCGCAGGCGCAGGAGCCCGTGGCGTTCGGGTTGTCGATCGTGAAGCCCTGCTTCTCGATGGTGTCGACGAAGTCGATGGACGCGCCGCCCAGGTACGGGGCGCTCATGCGGTCGGTGACGACCTTCACGCCGTCGAAGTCCTTGACCACGTCGCCGTCGAGCGAGCGCTCGTCGAAGAACAGCTGGTACCGCAGACCCGAGCAGCCACCGGGCTGGACGGCGACGCGCAGCGCGAGGTCGTCGCGGCCTTCCTGGTCGAGCAGGGCCTTGACCTTGGCCGCGGCGGCGTCGCTCAGGACGATGCCGTCGGTGACGGTGGTCTTCTCGTCCGATACGGACATCTATCTCTCCCGGGTTGTACGGAGACTGCTTGCCGACGATTCAACCCGCCCGGCCGCGGATTCATTCCGCGCGGCCCGGACGGACAGGCAATGCTCTCGTCCTTCCCTCATGCTCGCACACGCCCGGGGCGCATCACAGCGTCCACCGGGCCGCCGGGCCCGACCGGGATTCACGTCACATCGACGCAATCGGCCTGCCGGAATGCGGGCGGCAGCGGTTATGATAGATAGCGTCATTTAGACGAAAAGGCGTGACCAGCCTCCCCGTCCGGGGAAACCCGCAGAACAGAAAGGGTGCGTGTAGTGACCACCGCCCAGCCCCAGGAGCTCGACGTCCAGCCGACTCCGCTCGCGCTGCTCCTCCTCGGCCGCGAGGCCGACCCGCGGAGCGAGCGGGGCGTCGAGTGCCCCGGCGACCTGCCGTCGCCGTCCGACCCGGACCTGGTGGAGCGCGCCCGCGCGGCCAAGGAGAAGCTCGGGGACAAGGTCTTCGTCCTCGGCCACCACTACCAGCGTGACGAGGTCATCCAGTTCGCCGACGTCACCGGCGACTCCTTCAAGCTCGCCCGCGACGCCGCGGCGCGCCCGGAGGCGGAGTACATCGTCTTCTGCGGCGTGCACTTCATGGCCGAGTCGGCCGACATCCTCACCAACGACGACCAGAAGGTCGTGCTGCCGGACCTCGCCGCGGGCTGCTCGATGGCCGACATGGCGACGGCCGAGCAGGTCGCCGAGTGCTGGGACGTGCTGACCGAGGCGGGCGTGGCCGAGCAGGTCGTCCCCGTCTCGTACATGAACTCCTCCGCCGACATCAAGGCCTTCACCGGGCGGCACGGCGGGCTGATCTGCACCTCCTCCAACGCGAAGCGGGCGCTGGAGTGGGCCTTCGGCCAAGGCGAGAAGGTGCTGTTCCTCCCCGACCAGCACCTGGGGCGCAACACCGCGGTGCGGGACATGGGGATGTCGCCGGAGGACTGCGTCGTCTACAACCCGCACAAGCCGAACGGCGGGCTCACCGCCGAGGAGCTGCGCGCGGCGAAGATGATCCTGTGGCGCGGGCACTGCTCGGTGCACGGGCGGTTCAGCCTGGACTCGGTCAACGACGTGCGGGAGCGGATCCCGGGCGTCAACGTGCTGGTGCACCCCGAGTGCCGGCACGAGGTCGTCGCGGCGGCGGACCAGGTGGGGTCGACGGAGTACATCATCAAGGCGCTGGAGGCGGCGCCTGCCGGGTCCAAGTGGGCCATCGGCACGGAGCTGAACCTGGTGCGGCGGCTGGCGAACCGATTCGCCCCCGAGGGCAAGGAAGTCGTCTTCCTCGACCGCACGGTGTGCTTCTGCTCGACGATGAACCGGATCGACTTGCCGCACCTGGTGTGGGCGCTGGAGTCCCTCGCGGAGGGGAAGCTGGTCAACCGCATCCAGGTCGACCGGGAGACCGAGACCTACGCGAAGCTGGCCCTCGAGCGCATGCTGGCCCTTCCTTAACGGTTCGCTCCCCGGGGCGGTGCGGGTGTGCGGGACTGGTGCCGTCGCGTGCGGCGCGGGTGCTTGCGCGGCGTGGACGTGAGGCCCGGTTGCGTACGCGCCGGCCTGCGCCCACCCTCCCCCAAGCTCTCGGCTTCGCTCGAGCAGGGGGGACCCCCATCGCCCCAGCGGCACGATTGCCCGCAGGAGAACGGACCTGCCTGCCGCCCCTGCGCCGGGGGCCCGGCCGAACCAACCTGACTGCCCTGCGGGCGGCTGGGCCGCCCAGGGGGCGGCACGGGCGGGCGCGGGCGGCGCGATCGCACGCGACCTCACGTCAACGTTGCGCAAGCACCTGCACCCGCCCGCCAGTACCGTCGCGGGGACCTCGCGCCCGGGTGACGGCGGCCCCCGCCGTCACTGTTCGCGGCGGACCAGGTAGGCCGTGCCGCCCCCCGGCCAGGGGGACTCGCCCAGGTACGTCTGCCCCCGCATCTCGCACCACGCCGGGACGTCCAGCCGCGCCGCCTCGTCGTCGGAGAGCACCCGCACCAGGCCCCCCACCGGCACGTCGCCGATCACCTTGGCCAGCTCGATCACCGGGATCGGGCACCGCCGCCCCAGCGTGTCGACGATCAGTTCCGCGTCCTCGTCCGAGGCCGCGGAACCCGCCCCGTCGGCGGAGGCGTCGACCGTCCCGCCTCCCGCCGGCGCCCCCAGTTGCGCCCGGACCCGCGACACCGCCCCGGGCAGCACGTCGAGGAAGTCCTCCACGTCCGCCCCCGCCGCCCCCGGCGGCAAGGACACCCGCACGTTCCCCTCGCTCAGCACCCCCATCGCCTTCAGCACATGACTGGGCACCAGCGTGCTGCTCGTGCAGGAGGAGCCGGAGGAGACGGAGAAGCCCGCCCGGTCCAGCTCGTGCAGCAGCGCCTCCCCGTCGACGTAGAGACAGGAGAAGGTCACGATCCCCGGCAGCCGCCGCACCGGGTCGCCCACGACCTCCACGTCCGGCACCAACTCCGGGACGCGCGCCCGGATCCGCTCCGTGAGCTCCCGCAGCCGCGCCGCCTCCGCGGCGGCCTCGGCCCGCACCGCCCGCAGCGAGGCCGCCGCGGCGACCACCGCCGGGATGTCCTCGAACCCCGGGGACCGCCCCGACTCCCGCTCGTCCGACGGCCCCGGAACCGAGAACCGCACCCCCTTGCGCACCGCCAGCAGCCCGACCCCGGCCGGCCCGCCCCACTTGTGCGCGCTCGCCGCCAGCAGCGACCAGGCCCCCTCCACCGGCCCCCAGCCCAGCGACTGCGCGGCGTCCACCAGGAGCGGAACGCCGGCCTCCTGGCAGGCCTCGGCCGTCTCGGCCACCGGCTGGAGGGTGCCCACCTCGTGGTTGGCGGACTGCAGACACGCCAGCGCGGTGTCCTTCCGCAGCGCCGCCGCGAACGCGGCCGCGTCGACGCGGCCGCCCCGGTCCACCCCCACTCGGGTCACCTCGCCGCCGCCCGCCTCGTGCGACTCGGCGGCGTGCAGCACGCAGGAGTGCTCGACCGCTGACACGATCAGGTGATGTCCGGTCCGCCGCCGCCCGGCCAGCGCGCCCGCCACGCCGGTGTGCACGGCGCGGGTCCCGGAGGTGGTGAAGGTCAGCTCGTCCGGGCGGCAGCCCACCGCGTCCGCGGCGGCCTCGCGCGCGGCGTCCAGCAGCATCCGGGCCCGGCGGCCCTCCCGGTGGAGGCGCGCCGGATCGGCCCACCCCTCGTCGAGCGATGCGAGAAGCGCCTGGCGGGCGACGGGATGGAGGGGGACCGCGGAGGCGGCGTCGAAGTACGGCACGCCCGAACGCTACCGGGCCGTTCGGCCCTGATTCGCGAGGCCGGACGGTCCCGCCGGACGGCCGCGGAGCCGACCGCCGGCCCGCGCCGCACCCGGGCGAGAGACCGTCAAACGGGTGAAAACGACGCGCCGTCACGGGCGCGGTGACACGACATCCGTCCACGTCGCCACCCCTTCGGGGTGTCGGGCGGCGCGTTGGGGGACCCTCCTCGCGCGACCCCAAAAAGCGTCCAGTAGGGTTTGGTCCGCATAAACATCCAAACCCCTGCCCGACGCAGGACGGCGACCGACCAGCGTTAAGGCCGCAGCCAACCAGCGCGGGCGAGACTCTCGGGAAGGCGCTACGTGAGTCCCAACGGCTCCGACCGCTCGCCGCGGCGCCCGATGCGGCGGAAGCTGCTGCAGGCACTGACTGCGGGCCTGGTCCTGGCGACCGCGACTGGTTGCACAACTTGGAGGGACTTCCCTCGCCTGGGCATGCCCACCCCGACCACCGAAGAGGCCGAGCGGACCCTCTTCCTGTGGCAGGGCACGTGGGCCTCGGCGCTCGCCGTCGGCGTGCTCGTGTGGGGACTGATCCTGTGGAGCGCGTTCTACCACCGGCGCAGCCGCACCAAGGTGGAAGTACCTCCGCAGACCCGGTACAACATGCCTCTCGAGGCGCTGTACACGGTCGTCCCGCTCATCATCGTCTCGGTGTTCTTCTACTTCACCGCCCGCGACGAGGCCAAGCTCCTCGAGACCGCGGACAAGCCCGACGTGACGGTCAACGTCGTCGGCTACCAGTGGAGCTGGGGCTTCAACTACATCGAGGACGTCCCGGGTGTCACCGGTGACGCCAAGACCGACAAGGCCCTGGACGCCATTCCGGAGAAGTT
This sequence comes from Streptomyces sp. NPDC056600, assembly GCF_042792855.1. Lineage (NCBI taxonomy): Bacteria > Bacillati > Actinomycetota > Actinomycetes > Kitasatosporales > Streptomycetaceae > Streptomyces > Streptomyces sp. NPDC056600. The sequence goes on along the minus strand of NZ_JBHTVQ010000117.1, from coordinate 4,032 downwards.
CCGGGAGGCGTTCCCGGACAACGCCGGCGGCGTCAACGACTTCGGCATCCCGGCCACCCGGAACGAGCAGACCGGCAACCCCGGTCCGACGCTCTGGCTCCCCAAGGGCCAGAAGGTCCGCTTCGTTCTCACCTCGCGTGACGTCATCCACTCGTTCTGGACCCTCCCGTTCCTGATGAAGCAGGACGTGATCCCGGGACACACCAACGTCTTCGAGGTGACTCCGAACGAGGAGGGCACCTTCCGGGGCAAGTGCGCCGAGCTCTGCGGCGTCGACCACTCCCGCATGCTGTTCAACGTGAAGGTCGTCTCCCCCGAGCGCTACGAGCAGCACCTCAAGGACCTCGCTGAGAAGGGGCAGACCGGTTACGTTCCCGCTGGCATCGCTCAGACGAGCCACGAGAAGAACCGGGAGACGAACGTACTGTGAGCATCCTCAACCAACCCCAGGGTGCCGCGCCGGGCTCGCACTACGAGGACGAGCTGCCGGTCCGGACCAAGAAGCCGGGCAATGTCGTGGTCAAGTGGCTCACCACCACCGACCACAAGACCATCGGCACGATGTACCTGGTCACCTCGTTCGTGTTCTTCCTGATCGGCGGCCTGATGGCGCTGCTCATGCGCGCCGAGCTGGCGCGCCCGGGCACGCAGCTGATCTCGAACGAGCAGTTTAACCAGGCGTTCACGATGCACGGCACGATCATGCTGCTGATGTTCGCGACGCCGCTGTTCGCCGGTTTCGCGAACTGGATCATGCCGCTGCAGATCGGCGCGCCCGACGTGGCGTTCCCGCGGCTGAACATGTTCGCCTACTGGCTCTACCTGTTCGGCTCGTCGATCGCGGTCGGCGGCTTCCTCACGCCGCAGGGCGCGGCGGACTTCGGCTGGTTCGCCTACAGCCCGCTGTCCGACGCCATCCACTCGCCGGGTCTCGGCGGTGACCTGTGGATCATGGGTCTGGCCTTCTCCGGCTTCGGCACCATCCTCGGCTCGGTCAACTTCATCACCACGATCATCTGCATGCGTGCGCCGGGCATGACCATGTTCCGCATGCCGATCTTCACGTGGAACGTGCTGCTGACCGGTGTCCTGGTCCTGCTCGCCTTCCCGGTCCTCGCCGCCGCGCTCTTCGCGCTGGAGGCCGACCGGAAGTTCGGCACCCACATCTTCGACGCCGCGAACGGCGGCGCCCTGTTGTGGCAGCACCTCTTCTGGTTCTTCGGCCATCCCGAGGTGTACATCATCGCGCTGCCGTTCTTCGGCATCGTCTCCGAGATCATCCCGGTCTTCTCCCGCAAGCCGATCTTCGGCTACATGGGTCTGGTCGGCGCGACCATCGCGATCGCGGGTCTCTCCGTGACGGTGTGGGCGCACCACATGTATGTGACCGGCGGCGTGTTGCTGCCGTTCTTCTCCTTCATGACCTTCCTGATCGCGGTCCCGACCGGTGTGAAGTTCTTCAACTGGGTCGGCACCATGTGGAAGGGCTCGCTGTCCTTCGAGACGCCGATGCTCTGGTCGGTGGGCTTCCTGGTCACCTTCCTCTTCGGTGGTCTCACCGGCGTGATCCTGGCCTCGCCGCCGCTTGACTTCCACATCTCCGACTCCTACTTCGTGGTGGCTCACTTCCACTACGTGGTGTTCGGCACCGTGGTGTTCGCGATGTTCGCCGGCTTCCACTTCTGGTGGCCGAAGTTCACCGGCAAGATGCTCGACGAGCGTCTGGGCAAGATCACCTTCTGGACGCTGTTCGTGGGCTTCCACGGCACCTTCCTGGTGCAGCACTGGCTGGGCGCCGAGGGCATGCCGCGCCGTTACGCGGACTACCTGGCCGCCGACGGCTTCACCGCCCTCAACACGGTGTCCACCATCGGCTCGTTCGTCCTCGGCCTCTCCTTCCTGCCGTTCATCTACAACGTCTGGAAGACCGCCAAGTACGGCAAGCCGGTCGGCGTGGACGACCCGTGGGGCTACGGCCGTTCGCTGGAGTGGGCGACCTCCTGCCCGCCGCCGCGGCACAACTTCCTCACCCTGCCGCGGATCCGCAGTGAATCCCCGGCGTTCGACCTGCACCACCCCGACCTCGCGGCCTACGACGAACTCGAGAACCGCGATGTCGAGTCCGCCTCTCTCGCTGGTGGAAAGGAGGCCGGCAAGTGAAGATCCAGGGCAAGATGTTCATCTGGCTGAGCGTCTTCATCCTGGCCGTGGCTGTCGTCTACGGTCTGTGGTCGATGGAGCCCGCGGGCACCACGGCGCTCTTCCTGGCCTTCGGCCTGTGCCTCATGGTCGGTTACTACCTGGCCTTCACGGCCCGGCGGATCGACACCCTGGCGCAGGACAACAAGGAGGCCGACGTCGCGGACGAGGCCGGCGAGCTCGGCTTCTTCTCCCCGCACAGCTGGCAGCCGCTGCTGCTGGGCCTGGGCGGCGCGTTCGCCTTCCTGTCGATCGCGGTCGGCTGGTGGCTGATCTTCTTCTCCGCCCCGTTCATCCTGGTCGGCCTCTTCGGCTGGGTGTTCGAGTACTACCGCGGTGAGAACCGCACCCAGTGAGCCCCGCCTCCCCGGAGGCGCACCTCGCTGAACACCCCGGCGCCCCTGGTCTCCGCACGGAGACCCGGGGCGCCGTCGTGCCGCGCCACGCCCGGCCGCCGGCCGTCACCCGGACGGCGCATCACGCGCTGCCCGTGACCGCGCCGCTCCCTAGCGTGGTGGCATGAACCACACGACCGCGCGCACCCGCCCCCGCACCGCAGCCGGCGCCCTGCTGGCCACCGCCCTCTCGGTCACCAGCGCAGCTTGCGGTTCCTCCGAACAGCCCCTCGCCGCCCCGGAGGCCTACCAGGCGGCCAACGGCATCGTGCTCAAGGGACCCATAGGCAGCGGCCGGAAGGCGGACCCCGACAAACCCGTCGAGCTGACCGCCGACTCCTTCGAGGGCCGCATCACCGACGTCACCGCCGTCGACGCGACCGGCCGGTACCTGGCCGGCGAACTCTCCGCGGACGGCCGCCGCTGGCACAGCACCACGCCGCTGGCCGGCAACGCCCGCTACACGGTGCGGGTGAGCACCGTGGACGAGGACGGCGCGCCCGGACGCAAGGTGCTGAACTTCGCCACCGGCAAGCCGACCGCCAAGCACCTGCTGAACGTGAAGTTCGGGCCCAAGACCGGCACCTACGGCGTCGGGCAGCCCGTCACGGCCGAGCTGAACACCCCGGTGAAGAGCCCCGCCCAGCGGGCCGTGGTGGAGCGCGCCCTGCGGGTGGAGTCCACGCCCGCCGTGGCGGGCTCCTGGCACTGGGTGGACGACAAGGAACTCCACTTCCGCCCCAGGGAGTACTGGCCCGCCCACGCCACCGTCCAGGTGCGCAGCCACCTGGAGGGCGTGAAGGTCGGCGACCGGCTGTGGGGCGGCCGCGGCGAGCCGCTGGAGCTCACCATCGGCGACAAGGTGGTGGCCCTCACCGACGCCGGCTCCCACCGGATGACCGTCTACAAGAACGGCGAGGAGATCAAGAGCCTCCCGGTGACCACCGGCAAGCCCGGGTTCGACACCCGCAACGGCGTCAAGGTGGTGCTCGCCAAGGAGCGCTTCGTACGCATGCGCGGCACCAGCGTCGGCATCGCGGAGGGCAGCGCCGAGTCGTACGACCTGCCGGTGCACTTCGCCACCCGGGTGACCTGGAGCGGCGAGTACGTGCACGCCGCGCCCTGGTCGGTCGGCTCGCAGGGCGTCGCCAACGTCAGCCACGGCTGCACCGGCATGAGCACCGAGAACGCCGAGTGGTTCTTCGACAACGTCAAGGAGGGCGACGTGGTCGAGGTGGTCAACTCCGACGGCGACATGATGGAGACGTTCGGCAACGGCTTCGGCGACTGGAACCTGGACTGGGACAAGTGGAAGTCCGGCTCCGCGGTCGGCGGCTCGGCCGGCGCCCCCACGCCCGCCGACCGGGCGCGGCTGTCCCCGCAGTCGCTCTGACGGGGCGCGCGGGGCCAGGGGGGACCGAGGGACGCCGGAAGGGGC
>NZ_JBHTVQ010000116.1:0-8743 GCF_042792855.1 Streptomyces sp. NPDC056600 | reverse complement strand
GTTTTAAAAGACACCGGGCGGGACCCGGCCGGGGGGCGCGTCCGGGTGCGCCCGCGAGCCGGTTCCGCCCGGTCACACCAGGGTGAGCCGCCACTGCTGGCAGGCGTTGTTCAGCCACGACCACTGCCGGACGTCGGCCCCGTCCGCGGTCGAGCAGTTCGCCACGTCGGCGACCTTGCCGGTGGCCTGGTTGACGATCCTGACGTGACCGCCGTCGGTGGCCATGAACCGGAACCGCTGGCAGGTGTTGTCCAGCCACGACCACTGCCGCAGGTCCGCGCCGTCCGCGGAGGAACAGTCCGCGGTGTCGAGCACCTTGCCGGTGGCCGCGTTCACCAGCCGGTGGGTGTCGTCGCCCCGGTCCTCCAGCCGCCAGCGCTGGTTGCTTCCGCCGTTGCACGCGTACTGCCGGACATCGGCCCCGTCGGCCGTCGAACCACCGGCCACCTCAAGGCACTTGCCGCTGTTGCGGTTGGTGAGGGTGTAGGTGCGCAGGACCGCCGAGGGCTCACCGGCCGGTCCGGCGAGGCCCGACCCGAGCGCGACGGGCGCGCCGAAGTCCGGCGTGCCGTCGGCGTTCCAGGTGAACTTCTGGGCCCGCGCCGTGCGGCCGTTGTCGCAGCCGTCGGACGAGGAGTCGTTGGCGTGGTAGACGATCCAGCTCTCGCTGCCGTCGGGCGAGGTGAAGAACCCGTTGTGGCCCGGTCCGTAGACCCCGGCCGCGTCGTCGCGCTGGAAGACGGGTGTCGCCTTCTTCGTCCAGGACGACGCCGACAGCGGGTCCGAACCGGTGAGGGCGAGCTGCCCGAGCTTGTAGTCGGGCGTCCAGCAGCCGCTCGCCGAATAGGTCAGGAACGTCCTCCCGCCGCGTTGCAGGATCTCCGGTCCCTCGTTCACCGTGCCGCCCTGACGCTCCCAGGACAGCGTCGGCGTCGAGATCGTCCGGAACGATCCGCTCACCGTGTACGGATTCGACATGCGCGCCGCGACGATGTTCTGCGTGCCGCCGCCGCTCGTGCTGCCGAACAGGTACAGGGTGCCGTTCACGGTGGCGACGTGCGGGTCCAGCATCCAGGCGGAGTTGAGCTGCCCGCGGTAGGTGTACGGGCCCATCGGGTCGGAGCCCGCGCTCTCCAGGACGTGACTGCGCTGGGTCGGGTTGTAGTCGGAGACGTTCTGCCCGGCCACGTAGTAGAGGTACCAGCGGCCGTTCAGGTGGTGCAGCTCGGGCGCCCAGATGTTGCAGCAGCGCGAGGCCGCGTCGCCCTTCCACACCTGCACGCTCGGCGCCGTGGCGAGCCCGGCGAGCGTCGGCGCCTTGCGGACGGTGATGACGTCCGTCCAACTCGTCGTCACCAGGTAGTAGTTGCCGTCGTGGTAGGCGATCCAGGGGTCGGCCCCCTTCTGCGCCTTCACGGGGTTGGCGAACGAGGCCGCGCTCGCGGGGGACTGCCCGAGGGACAGGGCGAGCAGCAGCGCGGCCAGCAGGGTCAGTAGGCGACGGGCCATCCGCTGCTCCAGTTCAGTAGGTTGACGCCCAGCTTGGCGGTGCCGTTGTCCTGGCCGTCGTAGTAGTGGTAGACGATCAGGTCGCCGTCGGTGTCGTGCAGGATCGACTGCCCGCCCGGTCCGATGTACCGTCCGTGCGACTCCAGCACCGGGGTGCCGCCGCCCAGCATCATCGGGACGCCGTCGCGGTCGCGGTACGGCCCGGTGACGCTCGTCGCGCGGCCCACCTTCACCTTGTAGGTGGAGCCGGTGCCCGCGCAGCACGTGTCGTACGAGGCGAACAGGTAGTAGTACCCGTTGCGCTTCACGACGTACGGCGCCTCGACGGCCTTGCTGCCGGTCGGACGGGAGGCGAGCGAGTAGCGCGTGGAGTTGCCGGAGAGCTGCTTGCCGGTCGACGGGTTCAGCTGGATCATCTTCAGCCCCGTCCACCAACTGCCGAACGACAGCCACCACGTGCCGTCGTCGTCGACGAACAGGTTGGGGTCGATGGCGTTGAAGTCGCTGGAGGCCGACGAGGTGTACACGACGCCGGCGTCCGACCAGGAACCCGGCAGCCCCGTGCCGGAGGTGGCCAGGCCGACGGCCGACCGGTTGGAGCCGAAGGTGGAGACGGCGTAGTACATCAGGTACCTGCCGCCCTGGTACGAGATGTCGGGCGCCCAGGCCTCGGTGTTGCCGTACTGCGGCCACCAGCCCGGGCGGGTGGAGAACGCCTGGGAGCCGCCGCCGAAGGCGATCCGGTCGGTGGAGGTGCGGTAGGCGATGCCACCACCGGTGCCGTAGAGGAGGTACCGCCCGTCCGGCCTGCGGAGCATGGTCGGGTCGTGGACGGTGACGGTCCCGGTGACCTGGCCGGGGTTCGGATAGGCGTGCGCGGTGCTCGGCAGCAGGGCGAGGAGGACGGCGGCCGGGACCGCCGACAGCATTCTTCTTCGGGTGCGGGATGTACGGCTCACGCGTGCCCTCCGGGGAGTGGGGGTGCGGTGCTCGGACGTGGCGATTCGCAAGGGGACCTTCCCGCACCGCCGGGTCTCGTACATCGGCGAAAACACCGGTACGCGCGGAACCGCCCCCGGCCGCCCTGCGGGGCGGGCCCGCGGCGGACGGGGCGGCGGCCGCCTCAAGTTACCAACGGGACACCCTGGGAATCGTGATGCGTACCGGCCAAGATGTCTTCGACGATCAACCCGCCCGGGACCGCCGGGCGGCATCGGGACTGGAGGCCCTGCACATGAGGAAGACCCGCTTATTCGCCGCGCTCACCGCCCTGCTGGCGGCGACCACCGTGGCGGCGCCCGCGTCCTGGGGCTCCGCCCCCGGACCGGACCACCGCGGTGGTGACCGTACCTGCGCCCACCGCCACCTGATGTTCTGCGAGGACTTCGCCACCCTGCGCGGTGGCGGGACCACGGGGGGCCGCGGCTGGACGACGGACACCGCGGGCGGCACGCTGAGCGTCGAGCGCGACGCCTCCCGTCACGGCAAGCACCTGCGCATCCGCACCGAGGGCAACGGCAAGGCGTTCCTCCAGGTCAATGGCGTCAGGCCGCAGGCCAACAGCTTCTGGGGCCGCGTCCGCCTGCGCGTCGACGCCTTCCCGACCGCGCCCGACTGGGCGCACTGGACCATGGTCGAGGCGACCGGCGAGGGCCCCGGCTACATCCGTCCGCTCGGCGGCCAGTACGTGCCGAACCTCGGCAAGAACCTGTGGGGCGTCGGCTCCGACGGCGGCCCCACCGGCGACTGGACGGCATGGCGCGAGTCCGCCCCCGCCACCGCCGGCGTCTGGCAGTGCGTGGAGTGGCGGATGGACGCCTCCGACAACCGGATCTCCGTCTGGATCGACGGGAAGCCCAAGCCCGAACTGACCGTCTCCACCCGCGACCACGGCGGCGCCGACACGGACTTCGTCTTCCCGAAGTTCGACACGGTCAAGATCGGCTGGCAGCTCTACCAGGGCAACCCGAGCCCCTCCTCGTACGACGTCCGCATGGACGACGTCGCCCTCGACGGCCGCCGCATCGGCTGCTGAGGCGTCCGGGCCCGCATCCCCTCCCGGGCGGTGCGGGCCCGGCAGCTCCTCACCGCGGCCCGGCGCTCCTCACCGCGGCCCGGCGTCAGCGGCCCTGCCGGGCGACCAGGGTGAAGGAGTGACCGGCCGGGTCGGCGTAGGTGCGCACGTCGCGCGGCCCGGAGTTGTCGCGGGTCTCGACGGGACGCGCGCCGAGGCTCACGGCCTCCCGTTCGGCCTCGTCCATGTCCTCCTCGGCCACCAGGATGTGCAGGTGGGCCTGTTGGGAGTCATCGGGGCGAGGCCAACTGGGCGGTGCGTAGCCGTGGTCACGGCGGACGGCGAGGTGGTTCCCGTCGTTGCCGACGACCTCGACGAAGTCCGGGTCGATGCCGCGCCGGACGGAGGCGCCCAGCAACGTGGCGTAGAAATGGGCGAGTTCCTCGGGCGCGGTGCAGTCGAGGACGAGCACTGAGGTCTTGGAAGTGGCCATGCCGTACGTGTTCCCGCCCCCGGCCCGCCCAAGGCGCGCGCATCCGGCCGTCCCCCGGCCCGCGGACGGCGTGCGCGGGCCCGCGCCCGGCGCCGTGCGGACGGGTCGGTGGCGCTCGCGGGCCGTGGTGACCGCGTACACCAGGACGCCCGCGAAGAGGAAGAGGACGCCCTGGTGGACGGCCGTGGTGATCAGGACCAGGACCTCGAAGATCCTGGCCGCGTGCGACGCGTGGTCGTAGACGGTCAGGAGGGACGAGAGGGCCACGGTGACGACCACGCCGAAGACGGGCACCCCGCGGCGGCGGTGGGCGAAGCGGGCCGGGAAGAGCACCCCACGCGGGCGGCGTACGGGGTCTGCGCGCTGAGCAGCGTCCAGCCGTTGAGGCAGCCGGTCATCTACACCGGGGCCGCCACCGCGACCGCTCAGCCGCCCAGGTGCCGCCGACCATGGCGTTCACCGCGTCGGAGAAGGGGGCGGAGGAGCCCTCGGACCCCTGCGCGCAGGACAATCCCTACGTCGCAGGGGTCCCCGGACCGAAGAATTCCGGTCGGCCCGTGCCGGGCCCGGCACGCAGGACCCGGCGGGCGGGACGGGACCCTGCGGGGGGACAGGACCCGGCGGGCGGGGTCAGGCGCCCAGCTTGCCGATGGAGTCGCTCAGGGACGCCGCCGTCCGGGTGAGGTCCGCCTCGTCGGGCGAGGTGCCGCCCAGCCGCTCGACCAGTTCCCCGCGGGTCAGCACGACCGCCGCTCCGCGGAAGGCCGAGTCGCCCTCCAGAGCGGCGCCGTCGACGACCTGTGCCGTCCCTTCGAGCAGGACCAGGGAGGCGTCGTCCGACGGCCTGTCCAGCAGCTCCTTGACCAGCGTCTCGTCGATCACCATGTGCGTCTTCCCTCCGGCTAGCCGCTGTGTGCGCGGGTGCGGGTACCCGCCCACAGGCGCCTCAGGCGGGCTTGCGCCAGACGGAGACGTGCTTCTCGGAGTCGTTGGTGAACGGGGAGCCGTCCCAGTCCGCGACCCGCCGCTCCCGCTCGAGTCCCGCGATGCGGGCCATCAGGTCGAGCTCCGCCGGCGACGCGTACCGGTGACGGGAGTTGCCCCGCCGGTAGCGGCCGTCCTCCTCCAGGACGAAGTGGTGGGAGACGAGGAGCTGGTCGGTCATGTCGATCGTGTCGAAGCCGAGGTGCCGCTCGGAGACGTCGAAGGGGACGGCGGTCTGCCCCGGCGGCATCCGGCGCAGGGGGAGAACGCCCAGCTCGATCACGAAACGGCCGCCGGGGGCCAGGTGCCGGGCCGCGTTGCGGAAGCACTCGACCTGCTCGTCCTGGGTGAGCAGGTTGGAGATCGTGTTGTAGACCAGATACACGAGGCTGAAGCTGCCGGGCACGACGGTGGTGGCCATGTCGCCGAGGACGACCGGCAGGGTCTCCTCGTCCACCTTGCCGCGCAGCACGGCGGCCATGGGTTCGGACAGTTCGATGCCGGTCACGGGCACGCCCCGCTCCCGCAGGGGCACGCCGACGCGGCCGGTGCCGATGGCGAACTCGAGGGCGGGGCCGTCGCCGGCCAGTCGGGCGAGGAAGTCGACGGTGGGGCCGAGTACTTCGGGGGAGACCATGACCGTCTCACCCGCGTCGTAGCGCTCGGCCATGTCCTTGGACCAGATTTCGCTGCTCGTCACGAGCGGACAGTGTGCTCACCCGCCGGCCGGCTGTCGAAGGGTTTTCCCGGCGTGCGCTCAGGGCGTGCCCAGCCCGGCCACGAAGGCGGCGAGCGCCGCGAAGTCCTCGCCGGTGAGGCCTCGGCGGGGGTCGACCCGCTGGAGCAGCGCGGGCGCCGGGTGGACGCCCTCCACCCAGAGCCTGTCCACCGGGCCGATCTCGTCGTCCACCCAGACGAACGGGCGGCCGTCCGCCCGGGCCACCAGGGCGGGGGTCTTCCAGTGCAGGCCCCGCGGCGTGCCCGAAGCGTCCGGTCCCTCGGGATCCTCCGGCCACCTCACCACCGGCAGGGCGGGGAGGCCCAGGCGGGGCGCGAGGACCTCGTTGGCCTCGTCCTGCCAGGTGGTGGCCCACACGAGGTCGCAGCCCAGGGAGAGCAGACGCGGACCGAGGCCGGGTTCGAGACGGGACAGCAGCGGGTTGCCCGTGTCGGCGGCCGAGGGCGCGGGACGGGCGCCGCCGAAGGGGAGCAGTGGGCCGTCGACGTCGAGGAACAGGACCGGAGCGGGCCGGGTCACCGCCCGGTCACCGGGTCCTCCTGTCGTACGGCGGGCCGACGGGTCATGACCACGTCGACCGGGTCCTCGGACTGCCGCACGAAGCCGTGGCGCTCGTACAGCCTGCGGGCCGGGCTGCCCTGCAGGACGACGAGACGGAGCGGCTCACCGACCGCGTCCGCGTCGTCGAGGAGGAGGCGGAGCACGGCACTTCCCAGCCCCTGGCCCTGCCGGGCGGGCGCCAGGTAGAAGTGCTCCAGCACCCGGCCCCCGTCCTCGCCGGGACGCACGGTGACGCAGCCCGCCAGGGACCCCTCGACGGTCACCACCGAGGTGTGCCGCGGGGACCAGGAGTCACGGAACCGCTGACGGACCCGGTGCGGATCGTAACGGCCCAGCCGCTCCAGGTCCGGACGCATCACCGCGGCCCGTATCTCCACGATCGGTTCGACGTCCTCCGGGCGGGCGGGGCGCAGGGCCCACTGCGTGATCATGGGGAGAGGTTACGCGGGGCGGGAGGAGACCAGGACGCCGATCTTGTCGATGCGGTGCTCGGGATTGCCGTTGGCGTCGCGCCAGAAGTTGCCCGCCGCGTCGTCCTCGGGCGTCGCGCAGGTCGAGACGGTGATCATGGCCCGGGTCGCCTCCCGTCCCGGGTGCCCCGGAACCTCCGCGCGCTGCTCGGCGAGCGAACGCTCGGAGCGGAACGAGGTCGAGCGGGTCTCGGTGATCCGGTACTCGTGGACCGTGCCGCCCGAGGTGACCAGGACCGTGTCGCCCACGCCCAGGGAGGGCAGGTCGCGCAGCGGGCCGCCGGCCGAGAGCCGGTGGGCGGTGATCAGGTGGTTGCCGATCTCTCCCGGGCCGACGCCGCCGTCGGGCCCGTACGGGCCGGCCGCGTGGCCCCGGTCCTGGATGCGGGTGCCGGGCCGGTCGTCCGTCGTCCCCTCGTACCGGACCACCCGCAGGTCGTCGAGGCCGAGGGCGGGGATGCTCAATCGTGCCTCACGCGTGCGCGGATCCGGGCGGGTGGGGGAGTGCTCCGCCGGCGTCCCGGGGTCCTGCGCCCGGCCTGCCCCTGCCGGGGACGCCGAGGCAGCCACCTGCGCGGCGGCGGCCGAGGCCGGGGCGGGCGGGTGCGCGTCGGGACGGTCGCCGGCCGTACCGGTGGCGCAGCCGGCGGTCAGGAAGGCGGCGGCGACACCGGCCGCTACGGCCGAGGCCGCGGACCTGGGGCGGGAGAGAACCATGACGCTCATGAGGGGGACGAGGGACGGCCGGCGCCCCTGTACGGAGTGCGTGCCCCGACGGGACGGCGGCCGCACCTTTCCGCCAGCTTCAACACCTGACGCCGCCGCGGTGTTCCCGCGCCCCACCGCCGCGGGGAGACGGCCCGGCGGGGTGGGGCGGCGGTGCGGCGGGCCGGCGCTCAGGCGCGAGGCGGCGCTCAGGCGGCGATGCGGCGCCGGGTCTCGTCGAACGTCGGGCAGCCGGCGGCGCCCCGGTTGTAAGGGAGCCTGCCCAGCACGGCGGCCATACCGCAGGTGTTGGTCACCCCCGAGAAGACCAGGCCCGCGCCGATCGCGCCGGACAGCCAGTGGGCCGGCGGCCAGGCCAGACCGACGAGGAAACCGAGGAGCACCAGGGAACCCGCCACCAGACGCACCTGGCGGTCCATGGGCCACACTGAACGGGCGCCGGCCGGACGCTCGAGCGGGTGACCGGCGGCCTGCCAGGCGGCCGTCCCGCCCTCCAGGGTGGCGGCCTGTATGCCCAGCGAGGCCAGCTGCGCGCAGCCGTTCGCGGAGCGCGCGCCCGAGGCGCACACCACCAGCAGCGGGCCCCGGTCCGCGGCGGCGCGCAGGGTGTCCGCCGCCTCCTTCACCCGGTCCAGCGGGACGTTGTGGGCGCCGGGCAGGTGACCGCCCGCGTACTCGCCGGGCGTGCGGACGTCGATGATCGTGAAGTCGCCCGCGCGCACGGCCGCCTCGGCCGTGGTCAGGGTGGTGAAGGTGCTCACGCGACAATGCCTTTCAGTGGGTGGCTCAAGCAAGGGTAGAATACCCACGGGGGTATGAAGAGGAGGATGTGTGCAACTCGACATGAGTGCCGAGGAGCTCAAGTCGGCGCTGAACCGACTGCGGCGCGCCCAGGGCCAGCTGGCCGGCGTCATCAAGATGCTGGAGGAGGGCCGCGACTGCGAGGACGTCGTCACGCAGCTCTCCGCCGTCTCCAAGGCGCTGGACCGGGCCGGCTTCTCGATCATCGCGACCGGGCTCCAGCAGTGCATGACCAGTGAGGACCCGGAGGTCCGCGACTCGGCGCAGATGCGGGCGCGCCTGGAGAAGCTCTTCCTGTCGTTGGCCTGACCGGCCGCTTCGGACCGTAGGGGCCGGCGCTCTCCGGGCCTGATGTCTCCGGCCTCGCCGTCTCCGTCCCTGCCGGAGCCCTGCCGGAGCCTCGCCGCGCGGACCGGCTCCCTGCCGAGCCCGGCAGGGAGCCGGTC
>NZ_JBHTVQ010000115.1:0-8955 GCF_042792855.1 Streptomyces sp. NPDC056600 | reverse complement strand
GGTTTTTTTTTATCAGAGACCGGCCTGCCCCGGCCCCGGCCGGGGCAGGCTCAGGCGGCCCAGCCGGGGCAGGCTCAGTCCCTCTCCCGCGTCCACCCCTCCGCGGTCACCCTGGCCAGGTCGGCCGCGCGGGCGTCGGCGTACAGCAGCGTGTCCCCGGCGGCGGCCTTCTGCGCGCCGACGTACACGCCCCGGCCCACGTACCGCGCGTCGGTGGTGTACCGCCACCGGACCAGCGTGGCCGCGGAGGCCGGCAGCTCGGCGGCGAACCGGTGCCAGACGCGGCCGTTGAAGCCCGACACCCGCCCGTCGGGCCGCGCGACCGGCTCGTCGTGCGGGGCCCGGGTGGTGAACGGCAGGGCGCTCCAGGTGACGCCGTCGTCGGTGGACACCTCGGCGCACAGCACGTCCCAGGTCGCCTCGGTGTCCCACCACAGGTCGCCGGTGAGCCGGGCGGACCCCGCCGAGGTGTCCAGCGCGGGCAGCGTCAGCACGGTCTGGGAAGCCGTGGTCATGCCGCCGAACCAGGCCGCGTCCCCGTGCGCGGGCGGCACCGCCACGGCACGGGCCATCCGCTCGCCCGCCGCCTGCCGCGGCGCCGAGCCGGACCGCCAGGTGCGCACCGGGTGCACCGAGTTGCCCAGCAGGACCAGGAACGAGTCGGTCGTCGGGTCCAGCACGATGCAGGTCCCGGTGAACCCGGTGTGCCCCGCCGTGCGCGGGGTGGCCATGGCGCCCATGTACCAGTGCTGGTTCAGCTCGAAGCCCAGCCCGTGGCTGTTGCCGGGGAAGGCGGTGTTGAAGTCGGAGAACAGCAGCTCCACCGACTCCTCGGAGAGCAGGCGGACCCTGCCGTACTCGCCGCCGTTGAGGAGCGTCCGGGCCAGCACCGCGAGGTCCCAGGCGCACGAGAAGACGCCGGCGTGCCCCGCCACGCCGCCCAGGGCGTACGCGTTCTCGTCGTGCACCTCGCCCCACACCAGCCCCCGGTCCAGGCCGGCCCACGGCGGCCGGGACACCTCGGTGGCGGCGATCCGCGGCCGCCAGTCGGCGGGCGGGTTGTAGCGGGTGCGGGTCAGGCCCAGCGGCCCGGTGATCTCCTCGGCCAGCAGGACGTCCAGCGGCTTGCCGGTGACCCGCTCCAGCACCAGCTGAAGGGTGATCAGGCTGAGGTCCGAGTACCGGTAGACGGTGCCCGGGGGGTCCGTCGGCTCCACCGCCCACAGCGCCTTCAGCATCGCCTCACGGTCCGGCTGCCGGTACAGGGCGATCCAGGCGGGCATGCCCGAGGTGTGCGTGAGCAGGTGCCGGACGGTGACGTCCTGCTTGCCGCCGCCGGCGAACTCCGGCAGGTAACGGGCGGCGGGCGCCTCCAGCTCGATCCGGCCGCGCTCCAGCTGCTGGACCACGAGCAGCGAGGTGAACAGCTTGGAGAGGGAGGCCAGGTCGTAGACGGTGTCCGGGGTGGCGTCGATCTGCTCCGCGGGCGGGAACTCCACCGCCTCGCCGGTGTCCGCGTCGTAGTCGGCGTAGCGGACCGCCTTGCCGACGGCCGTCTCCAGGGCCACCGTGCCGCCGCGCCCGGCGAGTACCACCGCGCCCGCCCAGTACGGCCGGGTGGGGGAGGGACCGAGGTACCGCTCGGCGACCGCGGTGATCTCCGCCAGGTGGCCGGCGAGGAGCCCGGCCCGCGCGGCCGACCCACGGCGCAGCGTCGGCCGCCGCCCGGCGCCGTCACCCGACGCGCCGTCACCCGACGCGTCGTCCGCCGAGCCGCCGGACGACCCTCCGGCCGCCGCGGCGGCCCCGCCGCCGAGAGGCGTGACCATCACCGCACCTCCTAGGGCCAGGGCCCCCGCTCCGAACCGGCGTCTGCTGATTCCTCTGTAGCGCACAGGACCTCCGAAAGAATCTTTCACCATGACCCTCGGGCGCTGAAACCTTCCTTCCGTGACCATGCCCTGTCAATAGCGCCCGCCGGCCTCCCGCCGGCCTCCCGCCGGCCTCCCGCCGGCCGACCGCCGGACGCGGGCGGTACGCACCGCGGCCCGCCCGGAGTGTTCCGGACGGGCCGCGGCGGGTGGAGCGGGGAGGGCTACTTGCGACCCTTCTTGACATCGATGCGCACGACCTGCGGGTCGTGGTCGCTCGCCTGGTCGGCGAACTCCGCGTTCAGGTGCACGATGTCGTAGTCGTAGGCGACCACCGACGGGCTGACCAGCGTCTGGTCCAGCGTCTGCGAGTTGCCCTCGTAGACGTAGGTGTAACGCTCCTCCACGGGCAGCGTGTTGACGAGCGGGGTCAGCAGGGAGCCGTCGCCCGTCATGATCTCGGTGGTCTTCGAGAACTGGAAGTCGTTGATGTCGCCGAGGACGACCACCTTCGCCTTCGGGTCGGCCGCCAGCAGCTCGGCGACGAAGTCGTGGACCTCCTGCGCCTGCTGGTGACGCAGCTCCTCCGAGGAGCGCGAGGGCTCCTGGAGCTTGCCGTGCATCGGGGCGTCGCCGCCCTTGGAGGCGAAGTGGTTGGCGATCACGAAGACCTGCTCGCCGTGGAACTTGAACTCGCCCACCAGCGGCTTGCGGCTGTTCTTCCAGGCGTCGCTCGCCGGGGCGATCCGGCCCGGGGAGACACTCAGCTGTGCCCCCTTCCGGGTGGCGACGACCTCGGTGGCGGCGCTCGCGTCCGTGGCGGCGCGGTCCGTGAACGTCAGGCGCTCCTCGTTGTAGAGGAGGACCTGGCGGATGTTGCCGCCCGGCTCGCCGCCGTCCGCCTTGTCCTGCGGGGCGACGTAGCGCCAGCTGTAGCGGGGGCCGCCGGCCGCGACGATCGCGTCGGTGAAGCGGGCCAGGGTCTGCTCGGAGGAGACCGTGCCGTCGTCGGTGGCGCCGTTGTCGTCCTGGATCTCCTCCAGCGCGACGACGTCCGGGGCGGCGAGGTTGACCGCCACGCCCTCGGCCAGGCGGTCGAACTTCTCCTGCGGGTCCAGGGCGTCCAGGTTCTCCACGTTGTACGTGGCGATCGCCAGCTCCTTGTCGCGCTGCGGGCGCGTCACCTCGCGCTCAAGACCGCCCGACACGTGGGAGCCCAGCTCGGTGGCCATCAGCGTGTAGCCGCCGTAGGAGTCGTAGTCCAGCGGGCCGGTGGTGGCGCCGGCCAGCGTGTCGCCGACGTTGGCCTCGGGGATCTCGGGACCGAGCGACTCGATCTTGACGCGGCCCGAGTTCTGGCCGTCGTAGCCCAGGTACACGGTGCCGCCGCGGACCGAGGGATTCTGCTCGGGCCTGGCGGTGACGTACACCTCGTCGTACTCGGTGGTCGCGCCGACCACCCGGGCGTCGGCGACCTGGACGCGCATGCCCTCGGTGGCCTCGAGGAAGTCAAGGGCGTACAGGGCCGGCTGGAGCGGCAGGCTCTCGATGGAGCCGCCGCCCGCGTCCGGGGCGTAGTCGTCGGGCAGGTTCGCCGGGCCCAGCACGACCGCCGCGGGGACCGCGTTGCCGGAGGAGAGCACCGAGGTCTTCGGGCCGGAGATCTGGGTGATCGACTGGGTGGTGCTGCTCGGCGCGTACTCGGCGACCTTGCCGCTGACCAGGACGCTGTCGCCGGCCTTCACGGTCGGGGCGGCGGAGCCGGTGTAGACGAAGAGCGCCTCGCTGGTGCGCGGGTCGGCGTCGGCCTGGGTGTCCTGGATCCAGAAGCCCTTGGAACCGCTGTCGCGGACGCCGATGACGATGCCGGGGACGTTGGTGACGCTCTCGCCGGTCAGCGGGGAGCGGCGGGTGGTGCCCTGGATGTCGTGGACGCGGACCGCGCCGGGGGTGCCCGGGTCGCCGGGCTCCTCGCCGCCGCCACCGCCGCCGGTGCCCGGGGTCTCGCCCTTGGCGTTGACCGGGGTGGGCGCGCCGGCGGTGAGGTCGGCGGAGTTGTCGTCGGTGTCCGCGAGGGAGGCCGCGCGGGCCACCGAGGCGGTGTTCGAGGCGCCGGTGACCGGGCTGGTCTCGCGGACGGCGGCGGTGCCGAAGCCGACCAGGTCGACGATCCGCTCGTCGGTCGCGCAGTCCGCCGCGGTCTTGCAGGCGAGTTCGTCGGTGCCGGCCACCAGGGCGACCGTGCCGCTGGTGCCGCTCATCGCGATCGAGCCGGAGGCGTCCGGGGTGGGCAGGGCCGTGGTGCCGCCGGTGCCCTGGGCCTCGGCGATCAGGTAACGGCCGCCCGCGGCTATGGAACCGGTGACCCGCGTGACGCTCCAGCGGGACGTCGCCGAGGGGGAGCCCGGCAGGTACTGCACGCTGTAGCCGGACAGGTCGACGGCCGTGCCGCCGGCGTTGCCCAGCTCGATGAAGTCACGGGTGAGGGTGGCCCCGGAGTTGCCGCCGCCGCCGTACACCTCGGCGATCACCGCACCGCCGGAGGGCGCGGCGAAGGCCTGCGGCAGCGGGGTCAGTACGAAGGCGCCGGCCGCCCCCGTCGCCGTGATGGCCTGAGCGGCATGGCGCCAACGCGCTCTCTTGTCACCGGACTTGGGCACGATGTGTACTCCTCGGAAGGAACCCGCCGCGAAGAGCCGCGGAACGGGCGGAAATGACAGAACGGGACGGTCGACTCAAGTTACGCGCGTAGAAATCGGGCTGCCAAGAGGTAGCGCGTGAATTCCCTGGAAGCGCGGGATGAACTGTAGCGGGAACACATGAGCGAGTGCGCCAGGGGCCGCCGCCTCGCAAGGCCCCGCCCGCACCCTGTTCGGGGCCCCGGGCCGTGTCGTACCGTACGGCTCCCGGAGGGCCCCGAGCGTGGGAGGTGGCGCGGATGCGCGGCAAGGGACCGGCGACCGGAGAGCGGAAGATCTCACGCCCGGCGGACGGCGACGCCCCGGCCGCGCCCGGCGGATGCCCCGTCCGGCACGACGCGGACGGCGTCTGGCGGGTGACCGGCGTCGCCGAGGCGCGGACGGTCCTGCGCTCCCACGACACCGTGCAGGCCGGACTGGGCGTGGAGACGGTGGAGAAGCTGCCCTCCGTCTACCGCCGCCCGGTCCTCTACCGCGACGGCCCCGAGCACCGCGAGGACCGCCGCCAGACCGCACGCTTCTTCACGCCCCGCCGGGTCGCCGAGCACTACCGCCCCGTCATGGAGCGCGTCGCCGAGGCCCAGTTGACCCGTCTGCGCACGGCAGGGGAGGCCGACCTCACCCAGCTCGCTTTCCGCCTCGCGATCGCGGTGGCCGCCGAGGTCATCGGCCTCACCGAGTCCCGCCCCGGCTTCGACCGGCGGCTGGAGGCGTTCTTCCCGGACGGGGAGTTCGACACGCCCGGCTTCACCAGCCTCAGGGGACTGCGCACGATCGCCCGCCAGAACCGCAACTGGCTGCGGATCCTCCGGGCCGACGTGCGTCCCGCGGTCCGTGCCCGACGGGCGAGGCGGCGTGACGACCTGATCTCCCACCTGCTCGACGAGGGCTGCTCGAGCGGCGAGATCCTCGGCGAGTGCATCACCTTCGCCGCTGCCGGCATGGTCACCACCCGCGAGTTCGTCTCCCTCGCCGCCTGGCACCTCTTCACCGACGAGGAACTGCTGGCCGCCTACCGCGCCGCCGACGAGCCGGAGCGCCTCGCGACGCTCCGGGAGATCCTGCGCCTGGAGCCGGTCATCTCCCTCCTGCGCCGCCGCACCACCGCGGAGCTCACGGTCGGTGAGGGCGGCGCCCGGATCCCTGCCGGGGCCGTGGTCGAGATCGACGTCGAGAAGGCCAACCTCGACGCGCGCGCGGTGGGCTCCGACCCGGAGCGGCTCTGTCCCGCTCGCGCCGGACAGGCCGCCCGCGGCGCGGACGCGCCCCCTGTCCTGTCCTTCGGTGACGGCCCGCACCGCTGTCCCGGCGCGGACATCGCCATCCTGGAGACCGACGTCTTCCTCTCCCGCCTCTTCGCCGAACCCGGACTGCGGATGCGCACCGCCCCCCGCGTCTCCTTCCAGCGCGCGCTGGGCAGTTACGAACTGCGGGAGTTCCACGTGGAGATCACCGGCTGAGCCCGCGAAGCCGAGGCGGAGGTACCGCCCCGGGGACGGGCAGGCCATTCCCCGGCGGGAATTGGCGGCGTGGGCGGCGCGGCGCAGGATCGGGTGCGAAGCGACCCACGTGACGAGGAGAACCGATGCCCGACTTCGACCCGCAGGACCTGGCGGACCGCTACATCGCCCAGTGGACGCTCCCCGACGCCGCCGAACGGCGCGCCGCCGTCGAACGGTTGTGGGCCGATGACGGCGCCCACATCCTCCAGCCGCCCGTCGAGATCAGGGAGCGCGCCGCCGGCCTGGGCTTCGGCCACACCACCCTCGAGGCGCGGGGGCATGATGCGGTCGAGGCCCGGGTGGCACGGAGTTACGAGGAGTTCGTCGAGAAGAGGGGACTCACCTTCCGGCCGCGCGCCGACGCCGTACGTCTGCACGACGTGGTCAAGTTCAGCTGGGAGACCGTGTCCACCGGGACCGGTGAGGTGGTGGGCGGCGGCCTGGAGGTCCTGCTGCTCGGCGACGACGGCAGGATCCGGGCCGACTACATGTTCCCCGGCGCCTGAACCATGGGGGAGTAGGCTCCCGTGCCGGCCGCCGCGGTCAGCGCGTCCGCCGTCGCCCCGTCGGCCGGCAGGAACGCCTCGAGCTTCAGTTCGGCCAGCGTCACGTCGACCGCGGTGGCGAAGGTGGTCACGGTCGTCGTCAGGTGCAGTTCGCCGTGGGAGGAGCCCAGGCGCAGCGGCACGGCGAAGCCCAGGGGCGCGGCGGAGGGATCCAGCGGAGGGACGTAGGCGGCGAGCTCGGACCGCAGCTCCTCCAGATGGCCGAGCCGCGCGAGTATGTGCCGCGCCCACTCGGCCAGGTTGCGGACACGGGGAGCCAGCCCGTCGGGGTGCAGGGCGAGCCGGTAGACGTTCCTGCCCGGTCCCACCAGTTCCTCGGCCGCCCCCTCGGTGACGACGCCGAACGCCGCGTTGGCGGCGACCAGGTCGCCGGCGCCGTCCACGACCACGGCCGGATACGGCAGATGCCCCGTGAGGATGTGGTCGATCGCCGTACGGACGGGAGCGAGGACCGGGGCGTCCAGCGGGGTCTCCGGGTAGACGGGCGCGTAACCGGCGGCCAGCAGCAGCTCGTTGCGCTCGCGTAGCGGAAGCTCCAGGGACTCGGTCAGACGCACCACCATGTTGCGTCCGGGGACGGACCTGCCGGACTCGATGAAGCTGAGATGCCGCTGGGTGGTGCCGGCCCGCAGGGCGAGGTCGAGCTGGCTGACACGGCGCCGGGTACGGCGTTCACGGAGCGCTCGGGAGAAGTCCACGGCCCTGTTGTAGCGGTCGCCAGGGGGCCTGGGCCATTCCTTCACGGGAATCGTGGTCGCCGCGCCACGACCCGCCACCGCGCCACGACCCCGCAACGGCGCGGCGCCCGTGGGCGCCGCACCGTCGCGTGGGGGGATGTGGAGCGGTTCGGAGGTCAGCCGGCGGTGCAGCCGCCGACCGTGGGGGAGGGGGAGCTCGGGCCGCTGGCGGTGAAGCCGAACGACGTGGACTGGCCCGCGGCGAGGGTGCGGTTGTGGCCGGCCGGGGTCACCGTCACCACGTTGCCGCTCCGCGTCATGGTGCCGTTCCAGAGCGAGACGATCGTCTGGTTGCCGGCCAGCGTCAGCGGCACCTTCCAGTTGGTGACGCCGCCGCTGCCGGCCGTGATGGTCACCTCACCGTTGAAGCCGCCCTGCCACGAGCTGGAGGTGCGGTACGCGGCGCTGCACGCGCCGGTGCCGCCCGGCGGAGGCGTGGTGGGGGTGCTGGTGCCACCGCCCGGCGGGGGAGTGGTGGGGGCGCTGCCGGACAGGGAGACGCTGGAGCTGCCGGTGCTCTGGTAGCCCTCGGTGGCCATGATCATGTAGTACTTGAACTCGCCCATCGGCATCCCGGCCTTCTGCCAGGCGTCGAAGTGGACACCGGTGTTGATGGTGCCGCTGCTGCGCTTGCTCTGCCGGATGCTCCAGTACTGCTGGAAGGTGGCGGTGCCTTCCACGGAGGGCTGGTTGGTGCGGGTCGACTCGTAGATGTCGTACGTGCCGCCGCCGCCGCCGTCGGTGACGGTGCCGCGCTTGGTGCCGGCCGAACCGGGGTTGTAGGGGCCGAAGTTCTCGACGATGTAGTACTCGACGAGGGGGTTGGCGGTCCACCCGTACAGGGCCAGGTAGCCGTTGCTGCCGGGGTTGAAGCTGCCGGAGTAGGTGACGCTGCGGCGGCTGCCGTTGCTCCAGCCGAGGCCGCCCACCCAGTTGTTGGTGTCGGACCACTGGCTGCTGTACTGACCGGCCGCTCCCAGCGTCATGGTGACGGAGCCCGGGTCGTCGGTCCAGAAGGAGTAGTAGTACCCGTTGTAGGTGCCGGTGGAGTTGCTGGTCAGAACCTGGTCGGCACGTGCGGTGCCGGGCAGTAACAGGCCCGAACCGGCAGCCGCGACCACTGCCCCGGCGCCGCCGAGAACCAGCTTCCTGCGGCTGACAGGGCGTGCTTCGGAGTTGTGGGGGGTCTCGCTCATACGAGTGTTCCTCCTCATGGGGGGCACCGTCGGTGACCGGGAGACACGCCGAACGCACCTCGGCGTTCATCGACGAGGACAAGACCGGTCCTGCGCATGTCACGCCCGACCGGAGAGCGTCACAACAGTCTTCCTGGGCGCGGGAGTTGTCAATAGTTGCGCAACGTTTTCGAAACACCGCGTGACCCTGCGGTGCTGTTACGCCCGGGTAGGGAGGACGCGGGGGCGCATCGGAAGGCGGGTGGACGTCGAGACGTGCCGGACCTTGGGGATCGAAAGTTTCGGAAAGTTTTCGGAGGGTCAACGCCCCAGGAAGAGGCCCTGTTGTGACCCGTCCACGCGCCCGTCCCCGCAGGGAAGAGGCCCGCCGCACCAGGGGTGCGG
>NZ_JBHTVQ010000114.1:0-9033 GCF_042792855.1 Streptomyces sp. NPDC056600 | reverse complement strand
CCACGTATCCGGCCGGCCAGTCGCGGGCGCACTCGGCGATGCGGGCCGGGACCTCGGGCGGCCGGACCGAAGCCGTGAGCGGCCGGGCCGGCCTCGGGCGCGGCGGGGCGGGGCGGGGTCAGACCGCCCGGTTGCCGCGCCTGCGCGCCAGCTCGTCGGCAGGGTTGTGACCGATCAGCGTCTCCCCGGTGTCCACGCGCTCGCCGTGCAGCTGCGAGAGCGCCTTCTCGACGTCCCGCCACACGACGCCGACCGCGATGCCGAAGATCCCCTGGCCGCCCTGGAGCAGCGCGTGCACCTCGTCCGGCGAGGTGCACTCGTAGACCGTGGCCCCGTCGCACATCAGCGTCATCCCCTCCAGGTCCCGGAACCCCTGCTCGCGCAGGTGCTGGACCGTGGTGCGGATGTTCTGCAGCGAGACCCCGGTGTCGAGGAACCGCTTGACGATCTTCAGGACGACGACGTCCCGGAAGCTGTAGAGCCGCTGTGTCCCCGACCCGTGGGCCGGGCGCACGCTGGGCTCGACGAGCCCGGTGCGCGCCCAGTAGTCCAGCTGGCGGTAGGTGATCCCCGCGGCGGCGCAGGCCGTGGGCCCGCGGTATCCGACCTGCTCGGCCGTCGTCTGTGCCCCGTCCCGGCCGCCCGTCCCGGCCGCCGAGCGCTGCGGCGCGTAACCGGCCGCGTTGCCGTGGGGCCGATACGGACCGCTGCCGCCCGGGACACGTCCCGGGGAGCCGTCGGCCGTACCGTCGCCGCTGATTCTCACGCCGACCTCCGTCCTAGACCTGCCATCCAGACGGTAGGCAGTCGTCAGGGGTGCGTCAACGATCGCCACACTCGCCACGCCGAGTGATAATCACCCTACGAGTGGTTTTCCGTGCCCCGTCACGGGGAAAGGCTAGCCGAATGCGCTCCGCGTGGGCCGTAGGACGGCGGCACGCGTCCCGGGCAATTGCCGACGCGCCGGCCGCGAACGGCCGGCGCGTCCTGGGACTGCCTCTGATCGTGTGGTCCTGTCACTGGTTGCTGGTGCCGAAGTCCTCGGGAGAGATCTGGTCGAGGAACTCGCGGAACTTCTCCACCTCGTCCTCCTGCTCGTCCGGGATCGCGATTCCCGCGTCGTCGAGCACCCCGTCGCTGCCGTAGATCGGCGTGCCGGTGCGCAGGGCGAGCGCTATGGCGTCGGACGGGCGGGCGCTGACCTCCACGCCGCTGGCGAAGACCAGCTCGGCGAAGAAGACTCCCTCACGAAGGTCGGTGATCCGCACCTCGCTGAGCTCCTGGCCCACCGCTTCCAGCACGTCCTTGAAAAGGTCGTGCGTGAGCGGCCGCGCGGGCACCATGCCCTGCTGGGCGAAGGCGATCGCCGTCGCCTCCCCGGGGCCGATCCAGATGGGAAGGTAGCGGTCGCCTCCCACTTCGCGCAGGAGCACGATCGGCTGGTTGGAGGGCATTTCGACCCGGACACCTACGACATCGAGCTCGTTCACACAGCAACCCTAGGCCGTGCCCGCACGGTTTGGGTAGTCGAGCAGGGCATGGGTGGATTTCCGGCCCTCACGACAGGCGCACGCCGAGGGCGGTCTGCAGCAGCGCGGAGTGCAGGCGGGTGGCCAGCCCGGCCAGCTCCCGCGTCCTGACCCGCGCGTCCTGCCTGGTGTCGGGGTTGGGGTGGTGCCGCAGCGGGGCGACGACCTGGTCCACCAGGCCGGCGTCGCGGTCCGCGGCGGTCTTCATGGCCCGCAGGTGGCGCGGCTCGATCCCGAACCGGGCCATCTCGGCGAGCAGCGTGGCGACGGTGACCGCCGCCGCGTCGTAGCCGCCCTCCGGCAGCGGCTCGATCAGCCCGTAGGCCTCCCAGGCCTCCAGCTGCTCCTCGCCGGTGCCGGCGGCCGCGAGGAGCTCGTCGCGGCCGATCCGCACCGCCGTGGCGGCCTCCGGCTCCCGGTCGGCCCCGGGCGCCTCGCCGGGGTACTCCTCCGGCTCGCCCGCTCCACCAAGGGCGGGGACGGCCGCGTCGGCGTCCGCCCCGTCGTCCGGGACCCGCACGCCCTCGAGCACGTCGAGACGCTCACGGATGACCTTCAGGGGCAGATAGCCGTCCCGCTGCATCCGCAGCACCCGGGCCAGCCGCTCGACGTCCCCCGCACTGAACTTCCGGTATCCCGACGGGGTGCGCCGGGGCTCGACCAGCCCTTCCGACTCCAGGAACCGGATCTTGGAGACGGTGACTTCGGGAAACTCGTCGCGCAGCAGACTGAGCACCGTGCCGATGCTCATCAGTCGGCTGTCCGCGGTGGCGGCGCCGGTCCGGCCGCCGCCACTGGGTGGTTCAAGCATGGACCTTCCCTGGAGTTGCCTCCGGACTGGTCCGGAGGGTCAGACGCTCCGCTGGCTCGCGTAGAAGACCAGGCGGTACTTGCCGATCTGGACCTCGTCACCGTTGGCCAGCGCGACCTCGTCGATGCGCTCCCGGTTCACGTACGTGCCGTTGAGGCTGCCCACGTCGGCCACCGTGAAGTGACCCTCGGGGCCGCGGCGGAACTCCACGTGGCTGCGGGAGACCGTCACGTCGTCCAGGAAGATGTCGCTCTGCGGATGACGACCCGCCGTCGTCAGGTCGGCGTCCAGCAGGAAACGGCTGCCGGAGTTGGGGCCGCGCCGCACCACCAGGAGGGCCGAACCGGCAGGCAGCGCCTCGACCGCGGCCTGAGCCTCGGGCGACAGGGCCGGGACCTGCGTCTGACCGGTGGCCTCCGGGTCGTACGACTCGATGCCGGAGATGGAGATCGTCGAGGTCGTCTCGGAGGGACGCTCCGGGACGCCTGCCCGCAGCGGCGCTCCGCAGTGCGAGCAGAAGCGGCTGTTCTCCGGATTGCGGTTGCCGCACCGCGTGCACACCAGCGCCGACATGGACGGATCCCCCTGCTGCGGCTGCCCCGCCGCTGAGCCCGACGGGTCCCCGAAACCTATGCGGGCCGCCTGGGCAGGGTCAACGGCCGACGCGCCGTGACCACCGGAATTGCCACCCTCCGGACCAGCGACCTGGTCCCGGTAGAGCGGCCGGTTCCCCGCGTCGGAACCATCGCGATGGCGGGCCGTCTCGCTGCCGCCCTCTCGCGCACTCTTGCCGAACAACTTCGCAAACAAATTCACGGGCGATTCCCCTTGACCGAAACAGACCCGCCCGTGGGGCAGGACGAACCCTGACTGCACCGACCGGCCGACCCGGACATCTTCACAACGTCCGTCTCCGCCATACAGTTTCCACCACACACCACTTCTTCGGCGCGCCGACCCCCCGCGACCCGACGTCCCGTCGGAACGGCGTACCCGTAGGCCCGCCTCACCGGGCCGACGACCGAGCGTAGTCAGGCCGCTTCGCCGCTCGCAAGGCGTCCACGACGATCTTCGTCCGGCGCTCCACGACGACGGTGGCCTGCTCCTTCTCCAGAGTCTGCACCACCCCTCCGGGGATGTTCAGCGCGGGCTCCAGATCCTGCGGTTTCCCGATGACCTTGAAACGATACGGAGCGGAGATCTTCTTTCCGTCCACCGACACTCCGGCGCCCGTGTCCGGGCGGGCCGTCAGGTAGGTGCTCGCGACCACGCGCACGCCGTTGAGCTCGATGGCCTCCGCTCCGGCGGCCCGCAGCTCCTGGACGGCGTCCAGCAGCTTGTCGGGGCCCACCGCCTTGCGCGGGTCCTCGACCGTGACCTCGATGCCGGGACCCTCGGCGGGGACCGTGCCGGCCAGCACGCCCAGCTGCCGCTCCCTGGCGAGCGTCTGGCGGCGGGCCTCCTCGGCCTGGTCGGAACTGTTCTCCAACTCCGACCGCTGGTCCTCGAGGGTCTTCTGCTCCTCCTCGAGCCGCGCCGTGCGGTCGTCCAGCTCGTCGAGGATGCGGACCAGGTCCTCCTGCCGGGCGCCGCGCAGCGCGGTGTCCCCCGCGCTGTGCGAGGCCACCTGGACGGCCAGTCCGAAGCCCAGACCGAACAGCAGCAGCGCCACGATCAGCTGGGCCCTGCTCGCCCTGGGCGGCCAGACGCTCTGTACGAGCCTCTGACGGCCCGTCACGGTCGGCGGAGCCTCCTGTTCCGGCGCCTGCGGCTCAGGGGCCGTGGCGGGCCTCTCCTGGGGCAGCTCCTTGCGCAACCGGTGCTCCGGCGCGTCTCCGTTCCCGCGGGGCCCCACGGGCCCCTCGTGATGCTCCTCGCTCATCGCCTCACGCCCTGAACACGTGCCGGCGGATGGCCGCGGCGTTGGAGAAGATGCGGATGCCCAGGACGACCACCACACCGGTGGACAGCTGGGCGCCCACGCCCAGCTCGTCGCCGAGGAAGACGATCAGCGCCGCGACGACCACGTTGGACAGGAACGACACGACGAAGACCTTGTCGTCGAAGATGCCGTCCAGCATGGCCCGCAGTCCGCCGAACACGGCGTCCAGCGCCGCCACCACGGCGATGGGGAGATACGGCTCCACGGCGACCGGGACCTCGGGCCGGACCAGCAGGCCCACCACGACTCCCACGACGAGGCCCAGTACGGCGATCACGATGTGCCCTTCCCGCTGTTCGGCTCTTCGGCCTCTGCTGGTTCCGATGGCTGCGCCGGCTTCGCCTCGCGCAGTATGACGCTGGGGGCCGCGGGCAGCTTCAGGTCCTTCTCGACCGAGATGGCCGTGCGGATCCCGTAGTTCTCCTGCAGCGCGTACAGGTAGAGCCCGTCCGCGCTGTCCTGGAACCGGGTGCTCAGCGGCTTCCCGTCCCCCACCGCCAGGACCGTGTACGGCGGCGCCAGCGGCTTGTTGTCGACCAGTATCGCGTCGCCCGCCGCCCGGATGGCGGACAGCGCGGTGAGACGCTGCCCGTTGACGGAGATCGCCTCGGCGCCCGACTCCCACAGCCCGTTCACGACCCGCTGCAGGTCCCGGTCACGTACCCGGCCGGTGTCCGAGAAGCCGCTGGAGCCGCGGGGCTCCCCGTCGGCCCCGGTGCCGGAGTCCTCCGCGTCGTCGACGACCAGCTTGACGCCCGGCCCGTGCACGGGGACGGCCCCGGACAGGATCTGGACGGTCTCCAGCCGGCCACCGCCGCCGCCGTGCTCCCGCAACGCCTCGCGCTGCCGCTCGCCCACCTCGGCCCGGAGCCGGTCGACGCTGCTCTGGAGTGCGTCGGCCCGCTCGGTCTGGCGCCCGATCCGGTCGATCAGTTCCTCGCGCTCCCGGGCGACCACCGGCGCGTCCTCCCGCGCCTGCGCCGCGCCCAGCGTGACCACCAGGCCGGCCAGCACGAGCCCGGCCGCCAGCCCCAGCTTCGCCTTGAGCGTCTTCGGCAGCCCGCCGCCCTCCCCGCGCTTGCGCGCGGCCGCCTCGGCGTAGCCGTCGTCGAGGCTGTGGTCCATGACGTTGGTGAGCAGCGACATGGAGGCGTCCGGACGCGGAGGGCGAACGGGAGTGCTCCGAACGGGGGGCTGCTGCGGCATGCCGCACATCGTCGCATGCCGCGCCCGTGTACTACGAACGGCCCCACCGGCGTGCCGGGCGGCCCCCGCCACGGGGGCCTCCCGGCACGCGTGGAAAGGCTCGGCTCAGTTGCCGGCGCCCTCCACGACGGTGCTCCACTCGTCCAGGAGCGCCTGCGCGGACGCGTCGTCGGGACCCTCCGCCCACAGGTGGGTGACCGCCTCGGCCGGGTCGGGCAGCACCAGCACCCAGCGCCCGTCGGCCTCCACGACCCGCACGCCGTCGGTGGTGTCGACGAACCGGTCTCCGGCCGCCTCGACCACCCGTCGCATCACCAGGCCCTTGACCGCCCACGGCGTGGCCAGGTCCCGCTTGAGCACGTGCGCCCGCGGGATCCGCGCGTCGATCTGGCTCAGGGTGAGCTGGGTGCGCGCGACCAGCCCGATGAGCCGCACGAAGGCGGCGGTGCCGTCGAAGACGCCGCTGAACTCGGGGACGATGAAGCCGCCCCGGCCGTCGCCGCCGAAGATGGTCGTCTCCTCGCGGCCGACCCGGGTCAGGTCGTCGGGCGAGGTGGTCGTCCACTCGACCTGCGTGCCGTGGTAGGCCGCCACCTGCTCCGCGATGCGGGTGGTGGTCACCGGCAGCGCCACCCGGCCGCTGCGGCGCTCGGCCGCGACCAGGTCCAGCATCACCAGCAGCGCCCGGTCGTCCTCGACGATGCGGCCCTGTTCGTCGACGAGCGACAGCCGCTCGCCGACCGGGTCGAAGCGCACGCCGAAGGCCGCGCCGGAGGAGGCGACGATCTCGCCGAGCCGCTTGAGCCCGGCACGCCGCATCTCCAGCGTCTCGGTGGGCCGCGCCTCGTCCAGACCGGGGTTGATCGTCAGGGAGTCGACCCCGAGCTTGCCGAGCAGGCTGGGCAGCACCAGTCCGGCGCTGCCGTTGGAGGCGTCCACCACGACCTTCAGCCCCGCGTCGGCGATGCCGCTGGTGTCGACGTTGCGCAGCAGCGACCCGGTGTAGGAGTCGAAGGTGCTGGACGGGAAGTGCAGGTCGCCGATCTCGCCGGGGAAGGCCCGCCGGTACTCCTGCCGCGCGAAGACGCGGTCCAGCTTCCGCTGCCCGGCCTGCGAGAGGTCCGCGCCCTGGCTGTCGAAGAACATGATGTCCACGGAGTCCGGGACACCGGGAGTCGTGCGGATCATGATGCCGCCGGCGCTGCCCCGGGCGGTCTGCTGCCGGGCGACGGGCAGCGGCACGTTCTCCAGGTCGCGGACGTCGATGGCGCTGGCCTGCAGCGCCGAGATCACCGCCCGCTTGAGCGCGCGGGCACCTCGCGAGTGGTCTCGCGCGGTGGTGACGGTGGCGCCCTTCTTCAGGGTCGTGGCGTACGCGCCCGCCAGCCGCACCGCGAGCTCGGGGGTGATCTCCACGTTCAGGATGCCGGAGACGCCACGCGCGCCGAAGAGATGCGCCTGGCCTCTGGACTCCCAGATCACCGAGGTGTTGACGAAGGCGCCGGCCTCGATGGTCTTGAACGGGTAGACCCGCACGTTGCCCTGGACGATCGATTCTTCACCGATCAGGCACTCGTCGCCGATCACCGCCCCGTCCTCGATCCGGGCGGCCCGCATGATGTCGGTGTTCTTGCCGACCACACAGCCCCTGAGGTTGCTGTGCGGCCCGACGTACACGTTGTCGTGGACGACGGCCTTGTGCAGGAAGGCCCCGCTCTTCACAACCACGTTGGAACCGACGACGGTGTGCTCGCGCAGCTCCGCGCCGGCCTCGACCTTGGCGTAGTCGCCGATGTAGACGGGCCCGCGCAGGACGGCGTCCGGGTGCACCTCGGCGCCCTCGGCCACCCATACGCCCGGCGAGATCTCGAAGCCGTCGATGTCGACGTCGACCTTGCCCTCGAGCACGTCGGCCTGAGCCTTCACGTAGCTCTCGTGCGTGCCGACGTCCTCCCAGTAGCCCTCGGCGACGAAGCCGTAGATCGGCTTGCCTTCCTTCATGAGCTGCGGGAACACGTCACCGGACCAGTCCACCGGCACATCGGGCTGGACGTAGTCGAAGACCTCGGGCTCCATCACGTAGATGCCCGTGTTGACCGTGTCGGAGAAGACCTGGCCCCAGGTCGGCTTCTCGAGGAAGCGCTCGACCTTGCCCTCGTCGTCCACGATGGTGATGCCGAACTCCAGCGGATTCGGCACACGCGTCAGACAGACCGTGACGAGGGCGCCCTTCTCCTTGTGGAAGTTGATCAGCTCGGTCAGATCGAAATCGGTCAGGGCGTCACCGGAGATCACGAGGAAGGCATCGTCCTTGAGTGCCTCTTCGGCGTTCTTGACGCTTCCCGCGGTGCCGAGCGGCTTTTCCTCGTTGGCATAGGTGAGCTCCATACCGAGCTCTTCGCCGTCACCGAAGTAGTTCTTGACCAAGGAGGCCAGGAACTGGACGGTGACCACGGTTTCGTTGAGCCCATGCCTTTTCAGCAGCCGCAGAACGTGCTCCATGATCGGCCGGTTGACCACCGGCAGGAGCGGTTTGGGCATGCTCGAGGTCATGGGGCGAAGGCGGGTGCCCTCGCCTCCGGCCATCACGACGGCCTTCATGTCGGAAGCGTCCTCCTCTGACAGACGACGGGTTGACCGACATCCTCCGCCCGAAGGGTCGCGCCAGTTCTGGACACGGGCCGTCGGGCCCCGAAGGGCCACTCATCGGCGAGTCAGTCGGTAGTGGCCATGGTGTCCGCGCGAACAAGGCGTCGGACCTGCACCACGTAGAGGACTCCTGCCCACCAATAGAGGGTTGTACCCCACCCTGCGAAGGCCCAACCGAAAACAGCCGCCAGGGAGGCCAGCCATCCGCTTCCGTCGCTCAGCAGAAGGAGCGGGAAGGCGTACATCAGATTGAACGTCGCGGCCTTCCCGAGGAAGTTCACCTGCGGTGGCGGATATCCGTGCCGGCGCAGGACGGCGACCATCACCAGGAGGACGGCTTCACGCGCCAGCAGAACCAGCGTGAGCCACAACGGCAGGATTTCCCGCCAGGTGAGGCCGAGAAGGGTGGAGAGGATGTACAGCCGGTCGGCCGCGGGGTCGAGCAGCCGGCCGAGGCTGCTGATCTGATTCCAGCGCCGCGCGAGCTTGCCGTCGAGATAGTCGGTGACACCGCTCAGCGCCAGCACGAGCAGCGCCCAGCCGTCGCTCTTCGGGCCGCCGAACTCGGGCCGCAGAATGAGCCACAGGAACAGCGGCACGCCGAGAAGTCGCGCCATGCTGAGGATGTTGGGGATGGTGAGCACCCGATCCGTCTGGACGCGGGTCTCCTGGACCTCCACCCGGGGGCCTCCTGTGGTGATACGTGTCAATGATGCGATCGAACCTTACCGCCAGGCCCGCCGTCCGGATGCGGAGGGGTGCCCTGACGTGCAAGTAACGGGGCATACCGGGTCCGATACGGCCCGGAAATGCAGAAAGCCCCCGCACAATGTGCGGGGGCTTTCCCAATATTTGTTCGGCGGCGTCCTACTCTCCCACAGGGTCCCCCCTGCAGT
>NZ_JBHTVQ010000113.1:0-9354 GCF_042792855.1 Streptomyces sp. NPDC056600 | reverse complement strand
CTCCCGGGGAGGGCGGCCGGCCTGTCGGCCCCCCGCCCGCAGCAGGCTCTTTCGCGAGGAGGTCCCCACGGATGACCAGTACGGTCCCCGCCACCACGACCCGGACGGCCGAGGAGTCGGGCCTCCAGGCGGTACTGCTCGACATGGACGGCACCCTCGTCGACACGGAGGGTTTCTGGTGGGACGTGGAGAGAGAGGTCTTCGGAGCGCTGGGGCACCGGCTGGACGAGTCCTGGCGTGAGGTGGTGGTCGGCGGGCCGATGAGCCGCAGCGCCGGCTTCCTCATCCAGGCCACCGGCGCGACCATCGGACTGGAGGAGCTGTCCGTCCTGCTCAACCAGGGCTTCGAGGCGCGCATCGAGGAGCACCTGCCGCTGATGCCCGGCGCGGCCCGCCTGCTCGCCGAACTGCACGCCCACGACGTCCCGACCGCACTGGTCTCCGCCTCCCACCGCCGCGTCATCGACCGTGTGCTCACCGCGCTGGGCGCCCACCACTTCCGCCTCACCGTGGCCGGCGACGAGGTGCCGCGCACCAAGCCGCACCCCGACCCGTACCTGCGGGCCGCGGCCGGACTGGGCGCCGATCCTGCCCGTTGCGCGGTCGTCGAGGACACCGCCACCGGGGTCGCCGCCGCGGAGGCGGCCGGCTGCCAGGTGGTCGCGGTGCCTTCCGTCGCCCCCATGCGCCCGGGACCGCGGCGCACCGTCGTGAAGTCGCTGGAAGAAGTCGACCTGGGATTCCTGCGCTCGCTGATCCTGCCCCGCCGAGGGACTGCTCCCACCGAATAGGCGCAGCCCGTCCACGAATTGTTCACGCTCCTTCGGTGCGGCAATGACGGGCGTCGCTTCCGCGGAATACCGGAAAGCGGTGACGCCGTCGCGGGAAGGTCCTCTTTCCCGTCGTTCATTCCTGTGACCTTCGCCACGTCGAGGTGGTCCGGCACCTGCGGTGATCCGGACAGATGGGCTCGATACGCCTGCCCGCGCGGGGCGTTCGCGCCCGATTTGGGGAACTGCCGCACGAATCCTTCCCCGGGGCACTTGCCGCTGCGTCCACGGCCGGTTCCGAAGCGTTACGGCAATTCGGAACCGGTCGCTTCCGAGGGCCCGGGCGGTGGCGGCTAATGTCGGCCGCGAGAAACATTCCCCCCTCCCGCGGCCCGACGCGCCACACCCCCGGCCGACGGGACCCGCGGAAATAGACAGCCTGGAGACGTCCGAGCATGAACCGCAAGACTCTGGTGCTGCCGGCCGTGATCGGTCTGGTCGCTCCGCTGATGGCCGCCTGCGGCGGGTCCGACAGCGGTTCGGACGGCGCGCCGGTCAGAGTCGGCACCACGGACCAGGTCGCCTCCACGGCGGACGCCCCCGCACCGCTCGACCCCGCCTACGCCTACGACGTCGGCTCCTGGAACGTCCTGCGCCAGTCGCTGCAGACCCTCCTGGTGCAGCCGAGGGGCGGCGGCGACCCGCAGCCCGAGGCCGCCGAGAGCTGCCGCTTCACCGACACCGGCAACGAGCGCTACTCCTGCACCCTGCGCAAGGGCCTGCGGTTCGCCGGCGGCGACGCCGTCACCGCCGAGGACGTGAAGTACTCCGTCGAGCGGGTGCTGCGGATCGACTCGGACAGCGGCGTGGCCGGTCTGCTGAACGGCGTGGACGCCGTGGAGACCCGGGGCGACCGCGAGGTGGTCTTCCACCTGAAGGCCGCGGACGCCACCTTCCCGTACAAGCTCTCCACGCCGGTCGCCTCCATCGTCGACCCGGACGAGTACCCCGCCTCCGAGCTCCGCGAGGGCTTCGGCGTCAGCGGTTCCGGCCCGTACACCCTCGAGTCGAAGGTCGAGGACGGCACCCTGGCGAAGGCGGTCTTCACCCGCAACCCGGACTACCGGGGCTCCCTCGAGGTGGCCAACGAGGAGGCGGAGCTGGTCGCCTTCGCCGACGCCGAGGCGATGAACGCCGCGATGGCGGACGGCGAGATCGACGTCATGTCCCGCACCCTGACGCCCCAGCAGGTCACGAAGCTGGACGCCACGAAGGACGACGGCATCGAGCTCGTGGAGATGTCCGGGCTCGACATCCGCTACCTGGCCTTCGACACCGACGCCCCGGCCGTCCAGAACAAGGCGGTCCGGCAGGCGGTCGCCCAGGTCGTGGACCGCAGCGAGCTGGTCGCCCGGGTGTACGGCGCCCAGGCCGAGCCGCTCTACTCGCTGGTGCCGGCCACCCTCACCGGGCACTCCAACAGCTTCTTCAACAAGTACGGCGAGCCCAGCGCCGCCAAGGCCGCCAAGATCCTCGCCGAGGCCGGCATCAGCACCCCGGTGCCGATCGACCTCCACTACACGGTGGACCACTACGGCTCCGCCACGGCCGAGGAGTTCGAGGTGCTGGCCGAACAGCTCCGTGACAGCGGACTGTTCAAGGTCGGCGAGCCCAAGGGCGCGCAGTGGAAGGAGTTCCGCCCCGCGTCCATGAAGGGCCGGTACGAGGTCTGGGGCATGGGCTGGTTCCCCGACTTCCCCGACGCGGACAACTACCTCGCCCCGTTCCTCGAGAAGAAGAACTTCCTCGGTTCCCCCTACTCCAACCGCAAGGCCCAGCAGGTGCTGATCCCCCAGTCGCGCCGCGAGCGCGACCGGGCCGACGCCGTGCTGAGCCTGACCGAGATGCAGGAGATCGTCGCCGAGGACGTCCCGGTGCTGCCGCTGTGGCAGGGCAAGCAGTACATCGCCGCCCGCGACGGCGTCACCGGCACGGCCTACGCGCTCAACAGCTCCTCCAACCTCCAGTTGTGGGAGCTGAGCCGAGGCGTCGGCTCCGAATGATCCACCCTCCCGCCGGGCCCACGAGGACCGGCGGGAGTCGTCCCTCCGCACCGCGGACGGGCTCGGCCGAGCCCGGTTTCCGTTCCGAACGCACGACAAGGCACATCACGTGAAGAGACATCATCGGTGGCCGGTGAGGCCCGCGTCGGCCGCACTGGCGGCGGTCCTGCTCGCGGGCTGCGGTACGGGGGAGGAGTCGGCGCGGAGCACCGACTCCGAGGTCGTCGTCGGCATGACCGACGACGTGCTCGCCACCGACCCGGCCTCGGGCTACGACCCGGGTTCCTGGCTGCTGTTCAACAACGTCTTCCAGTCGCTCCTCTCCTTCCCGCGCGGCGCCATCGAGCCGGAGCCGGAGGCGGCGGAGGAGTGTCACTTCGCCGACCAGAAGGCGCGGGTCTTCCAGTGCACCCTGCGCGAGGGGCTGGAGTTCAGCAACGGCGACCCGTTCACGTCCGAGGACGTGAAGTTCACCTTCGACCGCATGCTGAAGATCGACGACCCGTCCGGCCCGGCCGTCATGTTCGCCTCGCTGGACGAGGTCGAGGCGCCGGACGAGACGAAGGTCGTCTTCCGCCTGAAGTTCCCGGACGCGACCTTCCCCAGCAAGATCGCCTCGGGCGCCGGATCGATCGTCCCGCGGGGCGAGTACCCGGCCGACAAGCTGCGTGAGGACGGCAAGGCCGTCGGCTCGGGCCCCTACCGGCTCGACTCCTTCGACGACGACGAGGCCGTCTTCTCCCTCAACGAGGGGTACAAGGGCACCGCGCAGACGCGCAACGAGGGCGTCACCCTCAAGCTCTACCACGGCGACCGCACGCACCTGAAGGACGCCCTGACCGAGGGCGAGGTGGACGTGGCCTACCGAGGCCTGTCCGCCGGCGACATCGCGGACATCGAGGAGAGCGCCGACCGCCACGAGGAGATATCGGTCCTCGAGGGGTCCAGCGCCGAGGTCCAGCACCTGGTCTTCAACGTCAAGGACCCGGTCGTCGGCAACCCGGGCGTCCGCAAGGCCATCGCCTACCTGCTCGACCGCGAGGCCCTG
This sequence comes from Streptomyces sp. NPDC056600, assembly GCF_042792855.1. Taxonomy (NCBI): domain Bacteria; kingdom Bacillati; phylum Actinomycetota; class Actinomycetes; order Kitasatosporales; family Streptomycetaceae; genus Streptomyces; species Streptomyces sp. NPDC056600. The sequence goes on along the minus strand of NZ_JBHTVQ010000113.1, from coordinate 5,473 downwards.
ATCGACCAGGTCTACGAGCAGACCGCCACGCCGCTCTACTCGATCGTCCCGGCGGGCATCAACGGCCACAACACCGCCTTCTTCGACACCTACGGCGGCAAGCCCTCCAAGGCCGCCGCCCAGCAGGCGCTGACCGAGGCGGGCGTCACCAGCAAGGTGAAGCTGACGCTGTGGTCCACCCCGGACCGCTACGGCCCGTCCACGGACCAGGAGTTCGCGGCGATCGCCAAGCAGCTCAACGACAGCGGACTGTTCCAGGCCGACGTGAAGTCGGTGAAGTTCGACAGGTACGAGAAGGACATCGCCGACGGCAAGTACGGCGTCTACGTCAAGGGCTGGGTGCCGGACTACCCGGACCCGGAGAACTTCACCGCCCCGTTCTTCGGCGAGGGCAACGTCCTCAGCAACAACTACGAGAACAAGACCATCACCGAGGACCTGATCCCGGCGACCGGCGCCCAGCGGGAGCGGGCCTCCACCACCCGCGACTACGGGGAGCTGCAGGACATCGTCGCCGAGGAGCTTCCGCTCCTGCCGATCTGGCAGGCCAAGCAGTACGCGGTCGTCCGCGACGGCGTGTACGGCCTGGAGAAGTGCCTGGACGCCTCGACGGTCTTCCGGTTCTGGGAGATCAGCAAGGACGGCAGCTGACCGCACGCGGCACGCGGTACGCGGCACGTTGTACGACGGCGCCCCCGCCACCCGGTCTCCCGGGTGGCGGGGGCGCCGTCGTCGTGCGTCCTCGTGCGTCCTCGTGCGTCGTCGTGCGGGGCCCGCGGCCGGTCAGCGGCCGCCGGGACGCACCAGGCCGCTCTCGTACGCGTAGACCGCCGCCTGCACCCGGTCCCGCAGCCCCAGCTTGGTCAGCACGTGGCCGACGTGGGTCTTCACCGTGGTCTCGCCGACGAACAGGTCCGCGGCGATCTCCGCGTTGGACAGCCCGCGCGCCACCAGCTTCAGCACCTCCACCTCACGCTCGGTCAGCGTGCGCAGCGCGTCCGGCACGGTCTCCTCGCCGGACGGCAGATGGGTGGCGTACTTGTCGAGCAGCCGCCGGGTGACGCTCGGGGCCAGCATCGCCTCGCCCGCCGCCACCACCCGGATCGCCTGCACCAGTTCGTGCGCCGGGGCGTCCTTCAGCAGGAAGCCGCCGGCGCCCGCCCGCAGCGCCTCCACCACGTACTCGTCCAGGTCGAAGGTGGTCAGCACCAGCACCCTGGCCGGTCCGTCCCGCTCCGGTCCGGTGATGCGGCGGGTCGCCTCCACGCCGTCCATCCGCGGCATCCGGATGTCCATCAGCACCACGTCCGGCTGCAGCGCCCGGACCTGCTCCACCGCCTGCCGGCCGTCACCGGCCTCGCCGACGACGGCGATGTCCGGTTCGGCCTCCAGGATCATCCGGAAGCCGGTGCGCAGCAGAGGCTGGTCGTCCACCAGCAGGACACGGATCGCCACCTGAGATCTCCCTCGTTCATCGCCCGGCGCGCGTCCCCCGGCGGCCGGCCCGGCTCATTCTGCCGTGCCCGGCCGGGGCGCGGGCAGGGTGACCGGCAGCGGGTACGGCGGGGGAGTACCGCCGAACTCGGGGCAGTGCGCCTGGTGGTCGCACCAGTCGCACAGCTTCCCGCGGCGCGGCCGCCAGTCGCCGGTCGCGGTCGCCTGCGCGATCGCCTCCCACAGCGCGAGCAGCTTGCGCTCCACCCGCCGCAGATCCTCGGGGGCCGGGTCGTACGTCACCACGTCGCCGCTGCCGAGGTAGACCAGCTGGAGCCGGCGCGGCAGCACCCGCTTCAGCCGCCACACCACCAGGGCGTAGAACTTCATCTGGAACAGGGCCTCCTCCGCGTACTGCGGGCGGGGGGCCTTGCCGGTCTTGTAGTCGACGATCCGCACCTCGCCGGTGGGCGCCACGTCGACCCGGTCGATGATGCCGCGCAGCCGCAGACCGGACTCCAGCTCCGTCTCCACCGTGAACTCGCGCTCCACCGGCTCCAGACGGGTCGGGTCCTCCAGCGTGAACCAGCGCTCCACCAGCCGCTCGGCCTCCTCCAGCCAGCGGGCGAGGCGGACGCCGTCGGGGTCGTCGGCGAACAGCTCGGCGACCTCGGGGCGGCTCTCGCGCAGCCGCTGCCACTGTCCGGGCAGCAGGTCGCGGGCGCGCGGCGCGGTCCGCTCGGCGGCGGGCGCGTCGAAGAGGCGCTCCAGCACCGCGTGCACCAGCGTGCCACGGGTGGCCGCCTCGCTGGGCCTCTCCGGCAGCCGGTCGATCACCCGGAAGCGGTAGAGCAGCGGGCACCGCATGAAGTCCGCGGCGCGCGAGGGGGACAGCGACCGCGGCGGCGCGGGGGCGCGGGGGCCGGCCGGGGCGGCCCCCGGCGTGTTCTCCGGGGCGGCTCCCGTCGCGGCGTCCGGGGTGGTCACCGGGGCTGCGTCCGGGGTGTCGTCCGGGGTCCCGGCGGGGTCGGCGGTGCTGGTCTCCATGGCCTCAGACCTTACGGCCCCGCGCGGACAGCGGGGGCACGGAACGGACATGGGCACGGTCACAGGGGGAAAGGCTCAGGGGGGTGCCAAGGCGTGCGAAGCGGGCTCCGCCGCATACCATCGACCTCGAGCCGCTCCACCGCACGCGGGCGCGTGGAGGGCGACGCTTTTCGATCGAGGGGACTGACGGCGTGGAGCAGAGCGGCGCGAGCGAGGATCCGCGGCCCGAGGGCGACGCCACGCCGCCCGCCCCGCCCGCGAAGCCCGCCCCCGCGTCGCTGCCCGAGGAACCCGACGCCGGCGCGAGCGCGCGGGACGCGGGTGAGGCGGAGGGCTCCGCGGAGCCCGGCGGCGGCGCGGACGAGCCCGGTGGCGCGGACGAGCCCGGTGGCGCGGACGAGCCCGGTGGCGCGGACACGCCTGGCGGCGCCGGGCATCCGTCACCGGAACAGCCTCCGGCCGGCCCCGCAGGCGTCCGGCCCGAGGAACCCGTGGCGGGCGACGGCGAGCGCGCGCGGCCCCGTGACGCCGAGCCCGCGACCCCGGACGGGGAGGAACGGTCCGGCGAGGAGGAGCGGGCGGCGTCGAAGGTGGAGGAGCCGCCCACGGAGGCTCCGGTCACTCCCTCGGGCCGCACGCTCGCCCAGGGCCACGGCTCCGCCCCCAAGGGAGCGGGCCGGCCGGGCGGAGCGGAGGACCACGAGAAGGAGACCCGCGGCGGACTGCTGATGGGGCGCCCCTTCGGCGTGCCCGTCTACGTCTCGCCCAGCTGGTTCCTCGTCGCCGCGCTGATCACCTGGGTCTTCGGCAACCAGCTCGAGCGGATCCTCCCCGACCTCGGCGCCGCCCGGTACCTGGTCTCGCTGTTCTTCGCCGTCGCCCTCTACGCCTCGGTGCTGGTGCACGAGCTGGCGCACACCGTCGCCGCCCTCCGCTTCCAGCTGCCGGTACGCCGCATCCAGCTCCAGTTCTTCGGCGGCTACTCCGACATCGGCAAGGAGTCCGAGACCCCCGGCCGCGAGTTCGTGCTGGCCTTCGTCGGCCCGCTGCTCTCCCTGGTGCTGGCCGGCGTCTTCTACCTGTCCCTGTTCGCCGTGGAGCCCGGCACCGTGCCCGGAGTGCTGCTGGCCGGCCTGATGATCTCCAACCTGATCGTCGCCGCCTTCAACCTGCTCCCCGGCCTGCCCCTGGACGGCGGCCGGATGCTCCGCGCCGTGGTCTGGAAGATCACCGGCAGGCCCATGGCCGGCACCGTCGCCGCGGCCTGGGCCGGCCGGGCGCTGGCCGTCGCCGTCCTCATCGGCTTCCCGCTGCTCACCCGCTCCGGCGCCGTCGGCCAGGCCGAGACCGACGGCATGGACACCGTCCTGGACGCCCTGCTCGCCGCCATCGTCGCCGCGATCATGTGGACCGGCGCGGGCAACAGCCTCCGCATGGCCCGGCTGCGCGAGCGCCTGCCCGAGCTGCGCGCCCGCACCCTGACCCGCCGGGCCGTCCCCGTGCAGCCGGACACCCCCGTCTCCGAGGCGCTGCGCCGCGCCAACGAGGCCGGCGCCCGGGCCCTGGTCGTGGTGGACGCCGCGGGCGAGCCGCTGTCCCTGGTGCGCGAGACCGGCATCGCCGGGATCCCCGAGCACCGGCGCCCCTGGGTCGCGGTGAGCACCCTGGCCACCGACCTCACCGAGGGCATGCGGGTCTCCGCCGAGCTGGGCGGCGAGGAGCTGCTGGAGACCCTGCGCGCCGCCCCCGCCACCGAGTACCTGGTGGTGGAGGAGTCCGGCGCGATCTACGGCGTCCTGTCCGCCGCCGACGTCGAGAACGCCTTCGTGAAGGCGATGGCCCGCCGCGGCTGACCGGCCCGTCCCGCCGCGGCTGACCGGCCCGTCCCGCCGCGGCCGACCGGGCCGGTCGGGACACCCTTCACGGACCGGTAGGCTGGTCACATGTCCGAACCGACCGGTGCCGCCCGCAGGCGCGGGCCCTTCAAGGTCGGGGACCAGGTTCAGCTGACCGACCCCAAGGGCCGCCACTACACGTTCACGCTGGAAGCGGGAAAGAACTTCCACACCCACAAGGGTTCCTTCCCGCACGACGAGCTGATCGGCGCCCCCGAGGGCAGCGTTGTCCGCACCACGGGGAACGTCGCCTATCTGGCGCTGCGCCCCCTGCTCCCCGACTACGTCCTGTCCATGCCCCGCGGCGCCGCCGTGGTCTACCCCAAGGACGCGGGGCAGATCCTCGCCTTCGCCGACATCTTCCCCGGCGCCCGCGTCGTGGAGGCCGGCGTCGGCTCGGGATCGCTCAGCTCCTTCCTGCTGCGCGCCATCGGCGACCAGGGCATGCTCCACTCCTACGAGCGCCGCGAGGACTTCGCCGAGATCGCGAAGCAGAACGTGGAGCGCTACTTCGGAGGCGAGCACCCCGCCTGGCAGCTCACCGTGGGCGACCTCCAGGACAACCTCAGCGACACCGAGGTCGACCGGGTCATCCTCGACATGCTGGCCCCCTGGGAGTGCCTGGAGGCCGTCTCCAAGGCGCTCGTCCCCGGCGGCATCCTCTGCTGCTACGTGGCCACCACCACGCAGCTGGCCCGCACCGTCGAGTCCATCCGTGAGATCGGCTGCTTCAACGAGCCGACCGCCTGGGAGTCGATGATCCGCAACTGGCACATCGAGGGCCTCGCGGTCCGCCCGGACCACCGGATGATCGGCCACACCGGCTTCCTGCTCACCGCCCGCCGCCTCGCGGACGGCGTCGAGCCGCCCATGCGCCGCCGCCGCCCCGCCAAGGGCGCCTACGGCGAGGACTACGCCGGCCCCAACGCCGACGGCGGCTCCCGCTAGTCCTACCCCACCCCGGCGTACGGGCCTCGCCCGCACGCCCCCGCAACTCCCCGGGGGCGCCGGGGGGGGTGGGGGCGCCCCCCCGGCGCCCCCCCCCCGGGGGCCCGGGGGGGGGGGGGGCCCCGGGGGGGGGGGGGGCGCGGGGCGCC
>NZ_JBHTVQ010000112.1:0-12148 GCF_042792855.1 Streptomyces sp. NPDC056600 | reverse complement strand
CCCCGAGGGAGCCCTGCCACCGGCCGGTCCTTTTCCCCACCACCGGCAGCGCCCCTGCCCGCACTTCGCCGCAGACACTTTCTGCCTCTTTACGGCCAATTTGTAAGCCTTTTTAGGGAGATAAAGGGATGGCTTTGACCGCACGAGTCCGGACGCGTGACGGATGGGCCGTGTCGCACGCGGTCGTCACGCTGACCGACGCCCACGGCGCCCAGGCCCTGCGCGCCGAGGCCGACGCCGAGGGCGTGGTGCGGGACGCCTCGGCCCTGGCGCCGGGCGCCTACACGGTGATCGTCACCGCCGTCGGCTACGCCCCCGTGGCCGCCAGCGCCCTCGTCACCGCCACCGGGCGCGCCGAGGTCGGCACCGTCACCCTCGCCCGGCAGGGCGGGGAGGAGCTTCCGCCGCCCGGACCGTGGACCGTCGACCCGGTGCACTCCACGGTCGGAGCCGTCGCCCAGCACCTGGGCATCTCCAGCGTGCGCGGCCGGTTCACCGAGTTCGCCGGCACCGTGGAGATCGCCGCCGACGACGTCGCCCACTCGCGGGTGGACGCCGTGATCGCCGCCGCCTCGATCGACACCGGCAACCGCATGCGCGACGAGCACCTGCGCTCCGAGGACTTCCTCTTCGTCGACGAGTACCCGGAGATCACCTACCGGTCGCACGGCCTGACCCCCTCCGGCTCCGACCGCTGGACGGTGCACGGGGAGCTCACCATGCGCGGCCTGGTCCGCCCGGTCGACCTGGACCTCAGCTACCTCGGCACCGGCGCCGACCCGTGGGGCGGCACCCGCGCCGCCTTCCGGGCCACCGCCGAGCTGCGGCGCGAGGACTTCGCGATGAACTACAACCAGATCGTCCAGGCCGGCATCGCCGCCATCGGCACCACGCTGCGGGTGGAACTGGACGTCCAGGCGGTGCGGGGCACCGAGCTGCCGGCCGCCTGACGGCCACGCGCCGGCCCGCCGCCGGGACCGGCGGGCCGCGACCCCTCGGGCCCGTCCGGCCCCTAGGCTGCGGGGCATGGCACCGAACATCGCGACCAACCTCTCCGTGTCCCTCGTGGAGCTGCTGGACTTCGTCCGTCCCCGCCACCGCGCGATCCTGCTCACCCGCCGCGGCGACGGGGGCCCCCAGGGCTCGCCGCTGACCTGCGGGGTCGACGACTCCGGGCGCATCGTGATCTCGACGTACCCGGAGCGGGCCAAGACCCGCAACGCCAAGCGCGACGAGCGGGTCTCGGTCCTCGTCCTCAGCGACGACTGGAACGGCCCGTGGGTGCAGATCGACGGCACCGCCGAGGTGATCGACGCGCCGGACTCGGTGGAGCCGCTGGTGGAGTACTACCGGAACATCGCGGGGGAGCACCCCGATTGGGACGAGTACCGGGCCGCGATGCTGAAGCAGGGGAAGTCGATCATCCGCGTCACCCCGGTCTCCTGGAGCCCGGTCGCCACCGGCGGCTTCCCGGCCCGCCTGGTGGCGGAGCAGGACTGACCCGTCCGCCGGACCGCCGCGGGGCGGGGCCGACCCGTCCGCCGAGCCGCCGCGGGGCGGGCCGACCCGTCCGCCGGGCGCCACGGGGCAGGCCTGATCCGCTCGCCGGGCCGCTGACCCGCCCGCCGGACCGCCGCGGGGCGGGCCGACGCGTCCACCGAGCCGCCGCGAGGCCGGACTGATCCGCTCACCGGGCCGCCGCGGGCCGGTCCGGGTCACTCCCGGGTCAGAACAGGCCCTGCTGGGCCGGGGCGGGGCCCTGCGGCGGGAGTTTCAGCGGGAAGGGCAGACCCGCGCCGTCCTCCGGGGCCGCGGTGAGCGGCCAGCCCGGCAGCAACCGGGTGTCCAGCACCACCACGCCCTGCCCGGTCCGCAGGTGGAGGTCGGGCCCGGCGGCGGCCAGCAGCGTCCCCTCCACCGCACCGCCGGGCACCAGTTCGCGCACCGTCCCGGCCGCGGGCGGCAGCCCTTCCAGCCCGAACACCGCCGCGTGGTCCACCACCTCCAGCGGCTCCCGTTCCAACGCCTCCGGCCACCCGGGCAGCTCCGACGCCCGCGCGTGCAGCGCCGCGACCTCAGCCGCCCGTTCACCGGGCGTCGGCGGCAACGCCGCCCGCACCGCCCGCTTGGCGTCGTAGGCGATCCGGTCCGGCACCCGCAGCGCCGCCCGCAGCAGTTCCTCCGTCCTGCGCGCCGCCATCAGCGGCCCGCGCCCCAGCCAGGTGAACGTCACCGCCCCCTGTTCCAGCAGCCGGTCGGGCCCGCGCCGCAGGGCGGTGATGCCCACCTTGGTCATGCCGGGGCCGAACCAGGCCAGGTAGACGTGGTACGGCTGCGGGTCGTCGGCCCGGGTGTCGGCGGCCACCGAGTGGGCCCGCTCCAGCCGCGCGCACTCCTCGCAGCGCGCCGACCCCGACCGGCCGGGCACCTCCGCCGCCACCGGGCAGGTGTTGCCGCGGGCCCCGACACAGCGGCGGACCGCGTCCTGCGGCACCGCGAGGACCACCCGCTTCCCCGGTGGGAGCGCGCTCTCCCGGCCGCCCCGCCACCGCAGCAGCGGGCCCTCGGCCGTCCAGCGCAGCCCTTCGCTCCGCCAGCTCCGCGCGGTCAGGACGCCTGCCCCTCGTGCCTCTGCCCGCTCACGCGTCCGTCCCCCTCGAAGCTGGCCCAGTACGCGGCGGCCATGTCCTGCCGCCCGCGCCCCTGCTCGACGACCCGGCGGAACCGCTCGGCGCTCGCCGCGGCGACGTCCAGCCGCACCCCGTGCCGCTCCCCGGCCTCCACGATCAGCCGCGCGTCCTTGGCCGCGGTCTCCGCCGCGAAGGAGGCCGGGGTCAGCCGGTCCTCCATGATCATCCCGGCCTTGAGCCGCAGGTAGGGCATGTCGAGCGGGCCGTCCGCGACAAGGTCCAGGAACGCCTCGGGGGCAGCCCCCAGTGCCTCGGCCAGGGCCAGCGCTTCGCCGGCCGCACCGGTCACCGCCAGCACCCAGCTGTTGGCCACCAGCTTCAGCCGCGTCGCACCGCCCTGCGCGCCGTCCTCCCCGGCCCACACCGTGCGCACGCCGACGGCGTCGAACACGGGCGTCACCCGGTCCCGTTCCGCGACCGGCCCCGCGGCGATCACCGTCAGCTTGCCCTCCTCGGCGGGCTGCCGGGTGCCGAGCACCGGCGCGTCGAAGAACACCAGACCGTGCTTCCCGGCGAACTCCGCCAGCTCCGGCAGCGCCTCCAGCCCGGCCGTGGTGGCCTGCGCCCACGCGGCGCCGGCCCGCAGCCCCGGGGCCGCCTGCCGCATCACCTCCAGCGCGGCGGCGCCGTCGTACAGCACGGTGAGGACCACGTCCGCGCCCTCGACGACCTCGGCCGGCGTCCCGGCGACGTGCGCCCCGTCCGCGGCCAGCGGCTCCGCCTTCTCCCGGCTGCGGTTCCACACCCGCAGGGCGTGCCCGGCCCGGGCGATGTTGCGGGCCATCGCGGCCCCCATGATCCCGGTGCCCAGCACGGCCACGGTGCGCTTTTCCGTCATGACGTCAGCTCCCTGTGCGGTGAACCCTGTCCGGGCACCTGCGGCGGTACCCGTCCCCACTATGGCCCGGCGGCCGTCCAGGTCCGGTCCGACTTCGCCGAACCCGTTGACCCGCCTGCCCGGAGCCAGGACGATCAGCCGATGATCAGCGTCTCGGCACCGTCGACCACCGTCGTCCTGTGCGTTCTGGCGGCGGGGCTGGCCACGGCCTTCTTCGGCATCCACCTCTTCACCCGCTGGGGCTCCGCCCGCGCACGGGCCCGCCTGCGCCGGCGGCACCCCCTCGGCGACACCCCGACCGCCACGCGCCGCGTCCGCCGGGCGGCGATCGGCTGGACCACCCTGGGGACGCTGCTCTGCCTCGCCTGCGCCGCGGCTCTGGTCGTCACGTACGACCCGCAGAAGACCCGCTTCGAGGCCAGGGACCCCTACCGGAGCTGCGGTGACGTCACCCTCGCCCAAGGGCAGGAACTGAAGACCCGGGCGACACGGGAGATCGCCTGCCTCCGCCGTGCGCTGGACCGCGACAGGACCGCCGAGCTGAAGGTCACCTCCCTCACCGTCGAGGGCGACCAGGTCCGCGAGTACTACCGCATCACTCCGCACCGCGCGCTCGAGATCTACACCGACAGCACCGACGACCGGTTCTCCGACGGCACGTGGACCTACTTCGGCTGCGACGACCCGGCCTGGACCCCCGAGCCGTCCTGCTCCCGATAACCCGCCGGCCCTCGGTCCGGCCGGATCACCGGTCCGACGCGCGACCGACGCGTCGGCAGTCCGACGCGTCACCGGACCGCGGTGTCACCGGACCGCGGTATCACCCGCTCAGCGGATCACGCCCGCGACCAGCCCCTGGTGCTCCGGTCGGACCCCGAGCAGCACCGGTCCCGTGGAGGAGCCGCACTCGATCACCATCCCGCGCGGCGGCAGCCACAGCGACTCGCCGAAGGTCGCCGGGCGAACCCGGGGATCCCGCAGCCCGGTTGGCAGCTCCCGCAGCCGGGCCCACGGCCGGGTGGCCTCCCACCGGAACGGCACACCGGTCCGCACCCGGCCCACGGTGAACCGGCCTCCCCGGTCGCCACGCCTGGCCATGACAAGGAGGGAGACCTCCTCCCCCGCCTCGGCCCGCTCCGCCACCCGCCGGGAATGCCGCGCCCGCAACGCGAGACCGACACAGGCCCCCACGGCCACACAGGCCATCTGAGAAATCATCCGCCCAGTCCACCAGGCGACCGGCCTCCCGCCAAGGGCGCGCGGCTGGGAGACTGCCTGCCCGTGACCCACTCCGACATCCCTCTGCGGAACCTGGGCGCGCGGGTGGACCAGGCGCCGTGCGTGATCGACCAGGAGCAAGGCGGGGCCGAGGCCCTCCTGTCGGCGGGCATCGGCCTGCTGTCGCTGCTGACCGCCGACGACCTGCGGACCGCTGCCGCCTCCACCCGGTAGACGGCACTCGAGGTCCACCCCGAGGTGGCCCGGCGCGTCTCCGGCACTCGCAGAACGCTGACGACGGAGGTCTGCGCGGAACCGGACGAGGCACAGGTGCGCCGTGAGCCCTTCGGCGTCGTCTGCCGTACGGCGCGCTAACGCGATGAGGCGGAGACGGTCAACGCGTAGTCCACACCGGTCGAGAAGTCGTCCGATCGTCCACGGACCTCGAGTGCGTGCGTCCCGGGAGAGAGGGACGGCAGCTGCACCCACAGGCCACACCCTGTAGCCGTGAAAAGGCCTTCCTCCGCGGTGATCGGGTTTCCTTGAGCGCCTCGCATCGTGATCGAGTCGCCTTCGTACCGTTCCGGCTCGACCGCCTTGCCGTCGAGGAGCACGGTTCCTTCCGCATCACGCATGAAAGCCGCACAGCTCTCCTGGTCTCCGACCAGGTTGACGACCGGCACAACGATCGGACGACCGTGGGGGACCTGGCACGCCCGCTCGACCTGATCACCGAAGGTCCCGGCCAGGAACCACACATCGTCCGGTTGATTGCGTCCGCACGCGCTTCCGTCCGTGTCGGCGACAGGGTTCGTCGTCTCAGGCTCCGCGGCTGCCCACGTCCACCACCGGCCCTGCAGCTCCGCGGAAGGGGCACCCGCGTTCTCCGTCACCGATGCGGTGCTCGCCGGCGCCGGCCCCACCGAGTCCCCCGTGCCCGCGGTCCCCGGTGTTCCGCACCCCGCCAAGGCCGCCAGCACCACTGCGGTCGAACCTGTCACTCCAGCTCTGAACCTCATACGCCCCTCCCGAACGAACGCGCGCCGAGCCCCCACCGCCGACGCGAGGCAGCAACGCGAGAGGCCCCGGACTCTCGTCCGGGGCCTCTCACCTGTGTGCACTCGGCAGGATTCGAACCTGCAACCTTCTGATCCGTAGTCAGATGCTCTATCCGTTAAGCTACGAGTGCTTGTTTTGTTGTCGTCTCCGTTTCGGTTCCTTTCGGCCCGTCCCGGCGACAGGAAGAACATTACATGACTGCCGCCGACATGTGAAATCCATTCGGCGCACCCGGCCTGAGCTGCGGAAACGTCCAAACGCCGACTCCCGGGGCCACCCCGTGCGCCGGCGGTCGAGCCGCCCGTCAAGGGGTGCGGACGGACGGAGCGCGCGGCCCGGGCGGCCCGAAGAGGCACCGGGTGTCGCCGGGTGCCGCCGAGGGGGAGTGCCCCGCGAGGACGTGACGGCGAACCCCGGCGGCGGACCCGTGGAAACACCTCGGGCCCCTGTTCGAGGAACAGGGGCCCGAGAGATGCGGAGGCGGAGGGATTTGAACCCTCGATGGACCGTAAAGCCCAAACCGCATTAGCAGTGCGGCGCCATAGACCGGACTAGGCGACGCCTCCAGCACAGCTCTCGCGCAAGCGCGAGTGGTGTGTGCAGATGATGACACAGACGAGCGCCCGGTCACCAATTGGCCCCCACGGTACTAGGCGCGTGGCCCGCAGGGCAAAGGGCTTACGGCGTGCCGGAGGAATCGGCGCCAGGCCGGCTTCGGACCGGCTTCGGACCGGTGTACGAGACCGCTACCGGGAGGCGCCCTCCCGCGTTGAGCAGGGCATGTCGCACGCCACCACTCGCACCGCCGCCCGGCCGGCCCGGGCCGTCCTCTCCGCCGTCGCCGCCGTCGCGGCTCTCGCCGCCGCCCCGGCCCCGGCCGCCGGTTCGCCGCTCGGGGACCACGAACTGCGGGACCGGCTCACCGTCACCGTCGAGCACGCGGGGAAGGGCCTGGACGGCCGGTACCGGCTCGACTGCCGTCCCCACGGCGGCGACCACCCGCACGCGGCGGCCGCCTGCGCCCGGCTCGACGAACTGACCCGCCCCGCACGCCCGGCCACCACGGGTCCCGGCGGCTTCGCGGGACCTGCCCTCGGCGCGGGTCCCGAGGGCCCGGCCGGTCCGCGGGACCCCTTCGCCCCGTCGGCGCCGGAGGCGTTCTGCACGATGGTGGACGGCGGCCCGGCCACCGCACGGATCACCGGATGGTGGGACGGGCGAAGGGTGAACGCCGCGTACGACCGACACGACGGCTGCCGCACCGCGCGCTGGGACGCGATGGTGCCGGTCCTCCCGGAGATCCGGGCCGCACGATAGTCGCGGGGCTCCGCCGAAGCCCCCGGAAAGGCCCAGGAAGAGGAGGGTCGGGCAGCACATTTCCCCCACACCTCGCGTCAACCTCTCGTGCGACCTCCCTCTCATCCGGGGCCGCCGGGGCGCGCGGTGCCCGTAGACTCTGCCCGTGACACGTGCCGGGGCGGTTGGCAAGATGGCCCACACGGTCAGCACGGTGCGGTAACAGGGAGGAATGCGTCTCGTGAGCAGCAGGCCATCCCGAGGCGCTGCTCGCCTCGCAGCCATACTGGACGCGCTTCCCGACGCGCTGGTCCTGGTCAACGCCAACGGCACCGTCGTCAACGCCAACACCATCGCCCTGGACGCCTTCGAGACGCCCGGCACCGCCCTGGTGGGCCGCGGACTGCTCGACCTGCTCCCGGAGTTCGACTCCCGGCTGATCCCCGGGTCGATGCGGCGGCCGGACGACTCCCTGCAGCCCGGCGCCCGGACGAAGCCCACCCGGATGATCGCCCGCCGCACCGACGGCAGCGAGTTCCCGGTCGAGGTCACCAGCGCCAACCTGGAGAACGGCGGCCAGGCCCACGACGGCCACAGCCCCGCCTACACCGGCGACGAGCTGCTGATGCTGGTCGTCCGCGACCTCACCGGCACCGTGGACACCGAGGCCGAACTCGCCCGCTCGCAGCGGCAGACCGAGATGATCCTGCGCGCCGCCGCCGAGGGCGTGGTGGGCACCGACACCGACGGCCGGGTGGTGCTGGTCAACCCGGCGGCCGCGCAGATCCTGGGCTACCGGGCCAACGACCTCGGCGGCCGCGAGCTGCACGAGCTGATCCTGCACTCGCGCCCCGACGGCACCCCCTTCCCGTACGACGAGTCCCCGCTCGCCGACACCCTGCGCTCCGGGCGCAAGCACCGGGTGCGCGGGCAGGTGCTGTGGTCCCGCGGCGGCGACAAGGTGCCGGTGGACCTGACCACGGCGCCCGTGCGCGACGGCGACCAACTGGTCGGCGCGGTGATGACGTTCACCGACCGGCGGCCCTTCGACAACCTGGTCAAGGAGCGCGAGGACGCCGAGAAGCGGCACGAGGAGGAGCTGGAGAAGCTCTCCGAGGAGCACGCCTCCGAGCTGACCTCGCTGCGCCAGCAGCACGTCGGCCAGGTCGAGGAGCTCACCGAGTCGCACGCCGAGGAGATCCGCAAGCTCACCGAGGCCCACGCGGAGGAGGTCCGCGAGCTCACCGGGACCGGCGCCGAGAAGGTCCGCGAGCTCACCGAGCGGCTCGAGGAGGCGACGGCCGACGCCGAGGAGCGTTACGCGTCGCTCGCCGAGCGGGAGAAGGACCGCCACGACGAACTGGCCGCCCGCCACGAGCAGCTGCTGTCGCTGCTGGGCGGATCGCTGCGCGGGCCGCTCGACGAGCTGCGCCGCGAGCTGTCCGCCCTCGCGGCGGACGACGCCGGCCAGCTGTGGCCGGAGGCCAACCAGGTGCTGCACCACCTGTCGGCCGGCTACTCCCGGATCACCCAGCTGATCGACAACGTGCTCGGCTACCAGTCCCTGGCCGCGGGCGGCGAGGAGCTGCACCGCGCCAAGGTGATGCTGGACGCGGTCGTCGCGGCCGGCGTCGACGGCGCGGTGGAGCTGATCGGCCCCGGCCGGGTGCAGTTCGCCGTGCACGCGCCGCCCATCGAGGCGGAGGTCGACCCGCAGCGCCTGGCCACCGCGCTGGCGCACCTGGTGGCGGACGTCGCCGGGGTCGACGCGACCGGCAACGCGCCCGTCTCCACGGGCGGTTACATGGACAACACGGTGGTCGTGGCGGCCGCCCAGCGCGGCGAGGTGGTGCGCATCGAGGTGCGGGGCCCCTACTCCGGCGGGGACCCGGTCCACGGCCCGGTCGTGCAGGGCATCGTCCGCGCCCACGGCGGCGTGCTGCAGACGCACGAGGTGCCGGGGATGAGCGGCAGCGCCTTCGTGCTGGAGGTGCCGCTGGGGACCGGCGCGGGCGTCGTCGAGGCCCCGGCTCCGGCGGCCGTGGCCCCGGAGGCGGCGCCTGCTGCCGGGGCGACCGGCGGGGCGGCCTCGGCCGGTGGCGGGCGGCGGCGGGCGCGGCGTTCCTCGGTGGACGCCTTCCTCGACGACGCCCCCCGGCCGGACGCGACCACGGACGCCCCCGCGGGGGCGACGGCGTCCGCGGCTGACCCGGATGCGGCGGTGCCCGGCGCCGAGCAGGCTCCCACCGCGCCGACCGGGCGCCGGCGCCGGCGTGCCGCCGCGGCGGACGAGGACTCGGTCGACGTCGCGCTTCCGGCGCAGCAGCCGGCGGGCGCGCAGGACTCCGGCACGGCGGCTCCGGCGGCGGCCGGTACGGGCCGTCGGCGGCGCGGGCGGCCGAGCCCGGAGGAGACCGGCGCGGCCGTGGAGCGGACCGGGCAGCCCGGCGTCCCGGCGCAGTCGCCGCCGACCGGTGCGGTGGTGACGGCGGCCGAGCACGCGGCGGGCGCCGCGGCCAACGCCGTGGGACTCGGCGGGACGGTGCCGCCGCAGGGCGTGCCGGTGCCCGCCGGGGGCCGCGCTCCCGAGGCGCAGGGCGCGGCGGCGTTGCCCGCCGCGTTGCCGGCGGCGGGAGCCGACGCGGGACAGGACGCCCAGGCGCAGGCCGCCGGTGCGCAGACCGCGCAGCCGTCCGGGCGGCGGCGTCGTGCGATGGCCGCCGCCGAGGCGAGGGCCGCGGCCCAGGAGGCCGCGCCGCGCTCGCCGTTCGCGCTGCCGCCGGCCGACGCGGACCGCGCCACCGACGGCGCGGGGTCCGACCTGGCCGGTGCGGGCGTGGCCGGTGCGGGTGCGTCCGGTGCCGGAGTGGCGCAGGGCGTTGCTCAGCCAGGGCTGCAGGCCGTTCCCCAGCCCGGCCTCCAGGCTGTTCCGCAGCCCGGCCTCCAGGCTGTTCCCCAGGCGGGGCCGCAGGCGGCTCCTCCGGGGGCGGCGCCTCAGGTTCCGCAGGGCGGCGCCCCGTCCGGGATGCAGCCCGTCCCCCAGCCTGGGACACAGCCGGTCCCGCAGCCCGGGATGCAGCCGGTGCCCCTGCCCGAAGCCGTGGCACAGCCCGGAGCCGTGGCACAGCCTGGTGTCGTGCCGCAGCCCCAGCCCGTGCCCGGGCAGCCCGTGCCCGGGCAGCCCGTGCCCGGGCAGCCCGGTGCCGCGCCGCAGCCGGTGCCCCTGGGGCTCCCGGCTGCCGGGCAGCAGGCGCCGGTGCCCGCGCAGGGGACCGCCCCCGCCGCGGCGGCCGCGCAGCCCGTCCCCGCGCAGCAGCCCGTGCCGGGGCAGCCCGTCACCGTGCCTGCCCAGCAGCCGATCGCCGTGCAGCCGGTCGCGGCCCAGACGGCCACGGTCCCGCCGCAGGGCGGGCCGCAGGACGTTCCCCAGCCGGTGCCCGCGCAGGCCCCGGCGGGCTCGGCCATGGCCCAGGTGCCCGGCCCCGCCCCGGTCTGGCCCGGTGCCGCGGTTCCCGGCGCGCCCGCGCCGCAGGCACCCCAGGGCGCCCCGGCCCCGCAGCAGCCCGCGCCGGGAGCGACCCCGGTGGCCCCGCAGGGCACGGCCGCCCCGGTGCAGCCGCCCACCCCCGGGCCCGGCACCACACCCCCTCAGGCCCAGGCCCCGGTGCAGGCGCAGGTCCAGGCGGCGCAGCCCGTGCCGCCGCCGCAGCCCCGGCTGGCCCAGCCGCTGCCCGCCGAGTCGACGGCCACGCCGCCGGCCCCGGCACAGCCTCAGGCCCAGCCCGCGGCTCCGACCCCGGCCCCGTCTCCGGCACAGCCCGCCGCGCCCGCCGTGACACCCCCGGGCGACAGCACCAACAGCACACAGGGCCGCGCGTTCAGCGTCCGCACGCTCGGTCAGGGCGTTCCGTTCGCCCGCCGTCCCGGGCAGGGCCAGCAGACCCCGCCGCCGGTCAACCCGGCCTCCAACGGCCGCCGCCGCAAGCTGGGCACCCGTGCCGCCGAGACCGAGCCCACCGCGACGCCGGCCCCGGTCACACCGTCCGCCGCTCCCGGCACCCCCGGCTCCCCCGCGGGCGGTGTCCCGGCGCTGCCCCCGGTGCCGTCCGTCGGACTGCCCCGGCCGCCGGCCCCGGCTCCCCGGCCGGGCGCGCTGCCCGACAACAGCGTGGGCCGGTCCTACGCGATCGGCGCGCCGGACGCCGACGCCGCCGAGGGTCCCGAGCCGCTGGACGGTCCGGGCGGGGCCGTCGAGGTCTCGGACCAGCCGCAGCCGCGTCCGATGGACGACGAGCTGCCGCCGGAGCCCCTCGACAACCCGCGCCGTCTGCTGGTCTGGCCCGCTCCGGACCCGACCACCCGGCAGGCGCTCAGCGACCGCGGCTACCGCCCGGTGGTGGTCAACTCCCGCGAGGAGGTGGACGCGCAGATCGCCGCGTTCCCCGCCGCGCTCTTCGTCGACCCGCTGACCGGCCCGATCACCCGGACCGCCCTGCAGTCGCTGCGCGAGGCCGCGGTCGCCGCCGAGGTCCCCGTCATGGTGACCGCGGGGCTGGCGCACGCGCCCCGCGAGGAGGCGTACGGCGCCGACCCGGCCGTGCTCTTCAAGGCGCTCGCCCCCAGGGACAGCGACCAGCATCCGCCCCGCGTGCTGCTGATCGAGGGGCGCGACGAGGTCGCCCTGGCGATGACCGCCTCGCTGGAGCGGCGCGGCATGCAGGTCGGACGGGCCGTGGACGACGGGCAGGCGGCGGCGGTGGCCGCGCAGATGCTGCCCAACCTGGTGGTGATGGACCTGATGCGGATGGACCGGCGCCGGGCGGGCATCCTCGACTGGCTCCGCGCCAGTGGCCGCCTCAGCCGCACCCCGCTGGTCGTCTACACGGCGCCGGTGGAGCCGCACGCGCTGCCGTCGCTGGCGTCGGGGGAGTCGGTGCTGTTCCTGGCCGAGCGCTCCACCGAGGACGAGGTGCAGGACCGCCTGGTCGACCTGCTGGCGCGCATCGGCACCAACTGACGGCACGGGAGA
The DNA here is from genome assembly GCF_042792855.1 of Streptomyces sp. NPDC056600. Lineage (NCBI taxonomy): Bacteria > Bacillati > Actinomycetota > Actinomycetes > Kitasatosporales > Streptomycetaceae > Streptomyces > Streptomyces sp. NPDC056600. The sequence goes on along the minus strand of NZ_JBHTVQ010000112.1, from coordinate 18 downwards.
AGGGGCGCCCCGCGGCAC
>NZ_JBHTVQ010000111.1:0-12364 GCF_042792855.1 Streptomyces sp. NPDC056600 | reverse complement strand
CCGCCGGGCCGCGCGCCCGGCGGGACAGCACGCGAACCCGCCCCGGACCCGGCACGGTTCGCCCACGTGCGGATGCTGCAGCGGCACTCCTGTCGCGGCGCCGGGACGCGCGCCCGGCGGGGCCGGGGAGCCGCCGCCCGGGGCCGGTGAGGATGTCGCCGTACAGCTCCTTCACCAGCCGTGGGCGGCCCGGCACGGCCGCCGCCGCTCGCCCCGCGCGGGTCGCGCCCGCCGATCCTCCGCCGCTCGCCCCGCCGACGACGGCGGCACGGCTGCGGCGTGCGATCGCGGAGGCCTGCTCTCGGAGGCCGGCTCGCTGCCGGGGACCGGTCAGACGGACCGCTGGTACTGGTCCGGCACCCGGATCTCCGCGCCCAGCTCGCGGGCCGCGCGCCGGGCCCAGTACGGATCGCGCAGCAGCTCGCGGCCGAGGAGCACCGCGTCCGCCTCGCCGTTGGCGACGATCTTCTCCGCCTGGTCCGCCTCGGTGATCAGCCCCACCGCGGCGACCGGCAGCGTGGTCTCCGCCTTGACGCGGGCGGCGAAGGGCACCTGGTGGCCGGGGCCGGTGGGGATCCGGACACCGGAGACGTTGCCGCCGGTGGAGACGTCCAGCAGGTCGACGCCGTGTGCCCGCAGGTCCCCGGCGAATCGGACGGTGTCGTCGGCGCTCCAGCCGCCCTCCTCCAGCCACTCGGTCGCCGAGACGCGGAAGAACACCGGCCTGTCCTGCGGCCACACCGCACGCACCGCGTCCACGACCTCCAGCGCGAAGCGGGTGCGGTTCTCGTAGGAGCCGCCGTAGGCGTCGGTGCGGTGGTTGGAGTGCGGGGAGAGGAACTCGTTGATCAGGTAGCCGTGGGCGCCGTGGACCTCGACGACCTCGAAGCCCGCGGCCCGCGCCCGCCGGGCCGCCTCGGCGAACTGGGTCACGATCTCCCGGATCTGCCCGACCGTCAGCTCGTGCGGCAGGTGATGCCCCTCCGCGAACGGCACCGCGCTCGGCGCGACGGGGGTCCAGCCGTGCGCGTCGGGGCCGACCGGGGCGCCGCCCGTCCAGGGCGGCGCGGTCGACGCCTTGCGGCCGGCGTGGGCGAGCTGGACGCCGGGCACGGTGCCCTGCGCGACCAGGAAGCGGGTGATGCGCGAGAAGGCCTCGGCCTGCGTGTCGTTCCACAGGCCCAGGTCCTGCGGCGAGATGCGGCCCTCGGGGCTCACCGCGGTCGCCTCGGTGAGGACCAGGCCGGTACCGCCGGCCGCGCGGGCGGCGTAGTGGGCGAAGTGCCAGTCGTGCGGGGCGCCGGCCCCGGGACCGTCCGGCGCGGCCGAGTACTGGCACATCGGGGCCATCCACACGCGGTTCGGGATGGTCAGCCCACGCAGGGCGAAGGGCTCGAAGAGCGCGCTCACGGCGCCTCCATTCGTCACGGACGGGACGGTCGATTAGTACGATAGCCGCCGTAGTACGGCGGATGTCAAACTACGAAGGTCGTCGTACCATGGGTGCCATGACCATCAGCGCACCCGCCGGCAGCCGTGACCTCCCGCACCCGGCCCGTGAGGAGATCCGGCTGGAGGGGGTCCTGCACGCACTGTCCGACCCGATGCGCCTGATGATCGTGCGGGAACTCGCGGCGGCCGGGGGAGGGGAGCTGAGCTGCTCCCAGTTCGAGCTCCCGGTCACCAAGTCCACGACCACGCACCACTTCCGGGTGCTGCGCGAGAGCGGTGTCGTCCGGCAGGTCTACCGGGGCACGGCCAAGATGAACTGCCTGCGCGGCGACGACCTGGACGGACTCTTCCCCGGTCTCCTCGACGCGCTCCTGGCCGCCGCCGACCGGCAGTCCGCCCGGCGGCGGTAGTCGGCGCCGGTCCTCCCGGTTGCGGCCCCGGCGACCGCCGGGAACATGGTGGGAGGAACCGGGGGGTGAGGCGCCCGCGCCGCCGGAACCGGCCCGCCGGGCGCCCCGACACGACTGGAGTCCCGCATGACGACCCTGCCGCCGCCCGTCACGCCGTACCTGGAGCCCGCCGCCCAGGCGCTGGCCGAGGCCACCGAACCCCACCCCCGGATCTACGAGGTGCCGCCGGAGAAGGGCCGGGACATCCTCCTCGGGCTCCAGAGCGACGCGAGCGTCCCCCGTCCCGAGGTCGACGAGGAGTGGGTGGAGGTCGACGCCGGCGAATGGGGCACGGTGCGCACCCGGATCGTCCGGCCCAAGGGGGCGACCGGTCCGCTGCCGGTGGTGTTCTTCATCCATGGCGCCGGGTGGGTGTTCGGTGACGAGAAGACGCACGACCGGCTCTTCCGTGAACTGGCCGTCGGCGCCGGAGCGGCCGGCGTCTTCCCCGTGTACGACCGCGCGCCGGAGGCGAAGTACCCGACGCAGGTCGAGCAGAACTACGCGGTCGGCCGGTGGGTGCGGGAACACGGCGCCGGCCACGGCCTGGACGCCTCGCGCGTCGCCGTGGCCGGCGACTCGGTGGGCGGATGCATGTCGACCGTGTTCGCCCTGATGAACAAGGAACGCGGCGGTCTCGACCTCAAGGCGCAGGTCCTGCTGTACCCGGTGACCGACGCCGACTTCGACACGCCGTCGTACCAGCAGTTCGCCGAGGGGCACTACCTCACCCGGGACGGCATGATCTGGTTCTGGGACCAGTACTCCGAGCCCGCGCAGCGCTCCGAACCCCACGCCTCCCCGCTCCGGGCGGGCCTCGACCAGCTCAGGGGACTGCCCCCGACCCTCGTCGTCACCGACGAGGCGGACGTGCTGCGCGACGAGGGCGAGAAGTACGCCAACAGGCTGCGCGAGGCGGGCGTCGACGTCACCGCCGTACGCGTGCTCGGCATGGTCCACGACTTCCTGATGCTGGACAGCCTCCGCGACACCCGCGGCGCGAACGTCGCTCGTCACCTGGCCGTCGAGGCCCTGAGGAAGGCGCTCCACCAGGGCTGACGACCGCGCGGCCCCTCCGTCGGACGGCGGAGGGGCCACGCCTCCGGTCATTTAGATGTACGATACAAGGAAACTAGTTGTAATTACCAATCATTCCGTACCCGTCACCTGAAGGGCTGGCCCTCTCCATGACCGCTTCCCCGGCCGCCGCCGCTCCGGGAGCAGTGCCCGCTCACGCCGCTCCCCGTCTGCGCGAGAGCGTCGGACACGTCGTGCAGCACCTGCTGACCCCGCTCCTGATGTGCCTGGGCATGGGCCTCGCCTATCTGGGCGCCTTCCACGCCCCCGCGCCGCACGGCATGGAGGTCGCGGTCGTCGGGACCGGGACCCGCGCACAGGTCCTGGCGCAGACACTCGAGGACAAGGCCGGGGACGGCCTCGACGTCAGGACCGTCCCCACGCGCGACGCCGCCGTGGACCGCCTGCTGGACCGGGACCTGGCCGCCGCGTACGTCCCGTCCGCAGAGCACCCCGAACTGCTGGTCGCCAAGGCCAACTCCGACACCACGGCCACCGTCGCGGAGACCGTCTTCGGCAAGGTGGCGGCCGAGCGGCACGCGCCCCTGTCGGTGACCGACCTGGCGCCCACCGCCGAAGGGGACCCCACCGGCCAGGGTCTCTTCTTCGTCCTGGTGACGATCAGCATCGGCTCCTACGCGAGCGTCGCCGCCATCGGCGCGGCCGGCGCCGCCCTGCGGCTGTGGACCCGTGCGGCCATCGGTCTCGCCACCTCGCTGGTGGTGAGCGTCATCGGCATCGTCCTGGCCGGTCCGGTGTTCCACATCGTCGACCACGGCCTCGCCGGGGTGTGGGGGATGGCCTGGCTCTACTCGGCGGGCATCGTCGCGATCGGGGTCGGCCTGCACACGTTCCTCAAGCGGTGGACCACGCTGACGATGATGACGCTGTTCGTGATGCTGAACTTCACGACCTCGGGCGGCATCTTCCGCCCCGAGCTGCAGAACGGCTTCTTCGGCGCGCTGCACGCCTTCTGGAACGGCGCGGGCTTCGTCGAGGGCGTCCGCAGCCTGCTGTACTTCCCCTCCGCTCCCGGCCTGACCGGCAGGGTCGTCTCGCTCATCCTCTGGCTCGCCGTGGGTCTCGTCGCCCTCGCCGTGGCCGACGGCGCCGAACGGCGCGCCCGGCGGGCGACCCGGCCCGCACCGCTGCCCACGGCCGAGGAACGGGACGCGGAGGAGCGGGACGTCGAGGAGGAGATGGCGGAGGCGGTGGCCGTCTGACCCGCTTGCCGGGAAAGCGGGTTGGCGTCCGGAACGACGCCGCCTAGGGTCGCGTCATGACGCTGCGACTCTTCGAGGTGAACCTCAAGGCCCGGGACGACGCGGCGCTGGGCCGCTTCTGCGCCCAGGCGCTCGGCTGGACCGCCTCCGGCGCGGGCGACGGCGCCACCACCGTGAAGCCCTCGGACGTCGCCTGGCCGGACCCCGCCGCCGTCCGGGTCGACATCATCGCCGTGCCCGATCCGGAGACCGTGGACACCCGCGTGCACCTGGAACTCGGCAGCGGCTCCGCGGCCCACCACGCGGAGCTGGTCGCCCGCCTGCGGGACCTCGGCGCGACGCCCGCCGACGCGGGGCAGGGGAACGTCCCGTGGACCGTCCTGTCCGACCCCGAGGGGAACACGTTCTGCGTCCTGGAGCCGCGGGAGCTCCACCGGGACACCGGGCCGATCGCCGCGGTGGTCCTCGACTGCGCGGACCCGCGCGCGACGGGCCGGTTCTGGGCGGAGGCGATGGGCTGGACCGCCCACGAGGTGACCGACGAGCACGCGCTGCTGCGCTCCGCCGAGAACACCGGCCCCTACCTGGAACTGGTCCGCACGCCCCACCTCAAGGGCGTCCGGCACCGGGCCCATCTCGACCTGGCCCCCCACCCCTTCGAGGCCGGCCTCCAGGCCGCGGAGGCGGCCCGGCTCGAAGGCCTCGGCGCCACCCGCGCCGACGCGGGCCGGGGCGACTTCCCGTGGAAGGTGATGACCGACCCGGAGGGCAACGAGTTCTGCGTCCTCGGGCCCGCCTGACGGGCGGGGAGCCGTCGGAGCGGGGCGTCACGCGGGTCATGCGCATGGTGCGGTGCGCGTGATGCGCGTGATGCGCGTCCCTAGGGTCCCTCGGGTCCCTCGGGCAGGGTGTCCAGGGAACCCCTGGCCACCATCGTCACGTCGCCGCCGACCCGGACGTTGTGCAGCGCGTCGGAGGTCCCCTGCGGCAGGACGACGAGCCGGCTCGGGCGGCCGGTGAAGCGCCCCTGTCGCAGCACGAACGGCTCGTCGACGGGCACGACGCCGTGCCGCGCCAGGTACGCGCCGACACAGCCGGCCGCGCTGCCGGTCGCGACGTCCTCGACAACCCCGTCGTTGTTCCAGTGCCGGCCCTCCAGGGCCTCGACGTCGATCAGGTAGGCGAACTGCGCCCCGTACCGGCCGATCAGTTCCGCGAAGTCGCCGCGGACGATCCTCGCGCCGGCCAGACCCGCGACCACCGGCACCACGAGATAGCGCAGGCCGGTGGAGACGACGTCCAGGGGAAGGCCGGCGAGCGCACCGGCGGGCAGGCCGAGGGCCGCGGCGATCTCGGACCTGCCCCGCGCGGGCACGGTCGCGAGGAACTCCGGCGGCCCCTGATCGAGTTCCGCGTGGTAGCCGGCGCCGGTGCGCCGCGTCGTCACCTCGACGGTCCTGCCGGTCAGCCGGAACGTCCACCGCCGCGGCGCGGCGCCCCCGTCGCGCTCGTGCAGGACGGCGGCCGCCCCCAGGACCGGGTGACCGGCGAAGTCCAGTTCCTCGAAGAGGTCGAACACGCGGGCGGACACCTCCCGGCCCCCGTCCACGCCGCTCAGGAAGATCGTCTCGAAGTGCCGGAGCTCCTGGGTGATCGTGAGCATCTGCTCTGCCGAGAGGCCGGCGGCGTCGGGGACGACGGCAAGGCTGTTGCCGGTGAACGCCGTGCCGGCGAACACGTCGACGTGGCGGTAGTTCAGGGGCATGGGGTTGTCCAGGGTCGATGGGGTGGTGGCCGGTCGGGCTCGACGCTAGGCCGCCGGGAGCGTTCGGTCCCGGGCCAATCCTGCTGAAGTGGCCCAGGTGAGTGCCCCATGTGACGCGTTCGCGCGTCCCTGGTGCCGCGGATTCTCGGCGACCGGCGCGGCAGTGCACCGGGCACGCCATTCAATTCCGGGTGTACTCGCCTTTCCACCGCGATTCCCGCCCCGCTCCGCCGGACATCTCCGGCGGCATTCCCGCAGGGCAGGGACGCAGTGGTCAGAGGGAAGCCGTCGCAGGGCCGGTGCGTCCTGGCGGGGAGGTCACGGGCCGGACGGCGGGCCCGGCGGGCCCTCCGGCAGACCTCGCCGCCGGTGAACGCGACATCGACGTGAGCGGATTCCGGCCACGTTTAGCGACCGGTTTAGTTACCGTCTCCGCTTTTTCCCGCCGGGGTCCGCGAAACTTTCGATCGACTATTGACATGACCGAATCAGTGAATGCTGTCATGGGTCGCGGCAGCCGCCTCGCGGACCGGACGACCGTCCTCCGCGGCGTCCCTGCCGAGCCGATCGTCTGCCCACCGGGCCGGCTGTCGGCGCCGTACCCCGGTGACGCGGAGACGGCGGCGGGAGACCCCCGACCCCCGTGGAACCGCCGATGCGTTCCCGCAGGACCGCCCCCACACTGCCGTCGCGCGCCCGACACGGCGTACGGCGAGGACGAAAGGACGAACGAGGATGAGACGACGCGTCGCATTACGGCTCGGTGCGGCTCTGGCGACCGGTGCGGTCGCCGCGGCGACCGGGGTGATGCTGTCGATGCCCACGGCGTCGGCCGCCGCCGCCGGGGCCACCGGCTTCGCCACCCAGAACGGCGGCACCACCGGAGGAGCGGGCGGGCAGACCGTGCGCGCCACGACCGGAACCGCGATCCACACGGCCCTGTGCAACCGGGCCAGCCGGAGCACCCCGATCGTCATCCAGGTCGAGGGGACGATCAACCACGCGAACACCAGCCAGGTGTCGGGCGGCAGTTGCAGCACCGCCAGCGGCGTGATCGAGCTCAAGCAGATCAGCAACGTCACCATCGTCGGTGTCGGCGGCGGCGCCGTCTTCGACCAACTGGGCATCCACATCCGGGAGTCCAGCAACATCATCATCCAGAACGTGACCGTCCGGAACGTCAAGAAGTCGGGCTCGCCCACCTCCAACGGAGGCGACGCCATCGGCATGGAGAGCGACGTCCGCAACGTCTGGGTCGACCACACCACGCTGGAGGCGTCGGGTGGCGAGTCGGAGGGCTACGACGGCCTCTTCGACATGAAGGACAACACGCAGTACGTCACGCTCTCCTACAGCACGCTGCGCAACTCCGGCCGCGGCGGCCTCATCGGTTCCAGCGAGAGCGACGTCTCCAACGGCTACGTGACCTTCCACCACAACCTGTACGAGAACATCGACTCCCGCACCCCGCTGCTGCGCGGCGGCGTGGCCCACATCTACAACAACCACTACCGGAACCTGAACGAGTCCGGCATCAACTCCCGTGCCGGGGCCCGCGCGAAGGTCGACAACAACTACTTCGAGGACTCCAAGGACGTCCTGGGCACCTTCTACACGGACGCGGCCGGCTACTGGCAGGTCTCCGGAAACATCTTCGACAACGTGACCTGGTCCAGCCGGAGCGGCGACACCAACCCGGCCGGCCCGAACCCGCAGTCGAACACGACGGTCTCCGTGCCGTACGGCTTCAGCCTGGACGCGGCGAACTGCGTGCCGAGCGTGGTGAGCCAGACGGCCGGCGCCAACAAGGGCCTGCGCGTCTCGGACGGCAACTGCACGCCCCAGACCCCGGCCCCCACCACGCCGGCCCCGACGACCCCGGCTCCGACGTCGCCCGCCCCCACGACGACGCCGACCCAGCCCAGCGGGACCAACCTCAGCCTCGGCGCCGGCGCCGACGGCTCCAGCAAGGCCGACGGCACCAGCTACGGCAACGTGCGGGACGGCAACCTGTCGACCTACTGGTCGCCGGCCGGCAGCACGGGCTCCGTCTCGGTCAAGTGGGGCTCGCCCACGACGGTGTCCAGGGCCGACATCCGTGAGGCGTCGGGTTCCGCGGGCGCCGTCCGGTCCTGGCGGCTGCTGAACCACGACACCGGCGCCGTCCTCGCCTCCGGCACCACGGCGGGCGTCGTGAGCTTCCCCCGCACCACCCTGAGCAAGATCACCTTCGAGATCACCGGGTCCCAGGGGACGCCGAGGATCGCCGAGTTCGAGACGTACGCCGGCTAGTGCCCGGCGGGACCGGCTGACGGGACGGGACCGACCGTCCGGCCGGCTGGCCGGACGATCGCCCGGCCGGCCCGGGTGACCGCGCCGAGGCGCTCGAGGAGCCTCGGCGCGGTCGTCACTCCTCGGTGGGGAGCCAGGCGCCGTGCAGGCCCAGGGGGACCCGGACGGGGATGCGGACGCGGGCGACGGGGCCGGCGCCGGGATCCTCGCCGGGCAGGACCAGGAGCCAACTGCTGTCGTCGGTGCGGTCGGTGGCGAAGGTCAGCCAGTGACCGCGGGCGGCGTCCGGCGAGCCGCGCGCCGGCGCGAAGACGGGCTCGCCGACCGACAGGTCGCCGGCGTCCCAGGTCCGGGTGCCGGTGACGCCGTCGCTCCCCGTGTCGTACCAGCGCAGCGCGTCGTACTCGCCGGGCAGCAGGCCCTCGGTGCGGCCGCTGTCGGCCGCCACGGCGAGCCGCCGGTGGGGGCGTCCGACGACGCGGTCGTCGATCCTCGGCAGTTCGACGCGCGCGTGGTCGAGCAGGGTGCGCCGCATGCTCCCGGCGGCCGCACACGACCTGCGGCGCGCGTGGGGCGACGGATAGCATCGGGGCATGCCGCTGACCGCCGAGGACGTGGACAGGTTCGAGATCGCGAGGCCCCGGCTGGGGGCCATCGCCTACCGGCTGCTGGGGTCCTCGAGCGACGCCGAGGACGCCGTGCAGGAAACGTTCCTGCGCTGGCACGCCGCCGATCCGCGGCACATCGAGGTCCCCGAGGCGTGGCTGACCAAGGTGCTCACGCGTCTGTGCCTCAACCAGCTCACCTCGGCCCGCGCCCGCCGCGAGACCTACGTCGGCCAGTGGCTGCCCGAGCCGCTGCTGGAGGGCGACCCGATGCTGGGCCCCGCCGAGACGGTGGAACAGCGGGAGTCGGTCTCGTACGCGGTGATGACGCTGATGGAGCGGCTGTCCCCGAACGAGCGCGCGGTGTACGTGCTGCGGGAGGCGTTCGGGCACTCGCACCGCGAGATCGCCGACATCCTCGACATCGGCGAGGCGGCCAGCCAGCAGATCTTCCACCGTGCCAAGCAGCACCTGGCACAGGGCCGCACCCGCACCGAGGTCGACGGGACGGCGGCGCGGCGCATCGCCGAGGAGTTCCTGACGGCGGCGACGAGCGGGAAGTACGACGGTCTGCTGCGCCTGCTGACCGACGACGCCGTCGCGGTCGGCGACGGCGGCGGCAAGGTTCCGGCGCGGGCCAAGGCGTTCGAGGGCGCCCGGGCGGTCGCGAAGTTCATGTGGGGCCTGTTCCGGCCCGCCCAGGCCAAACGGGCGATCGTCGGCGGTTCGCCCGAGATCCACGCCACGACGGCCAACGGCGAGCCCGCCGTCGTGGCGGTCGTCGAGGGGCGCGTGGTCGGGATCGTGTGCCTGGAGGTCACGCCCGAGGGCATCGCGGCGTTCCGCAGCCAGGTCAATCCCGACAAGCTCGGCCGGGCCACCCGGCGGTGGGCGGAGGGCGGCCACGGGGAGCCCCTGTTCCACGCCTTCTGAGGCGCGTCGCCAGGCTCCACGCGAGTGTGACCCAGGTCACTTTCCGATCCTGTCAGGAAATCGCGAGCTGTCCGGTTCAAGAGGCGTACCGGCCCTCGAACGGGTCACGGACCGCGCAGACAGGAGCAGGAAAATGCAGCACCGCATCATCGTTCTCGGCGCCGGATACACGGGAGCCGTCGCTGCCGGCCGACTCGCCAGGAGGCTGCACCCGGACGACGTGAACATCACGCTCGTCAACGCCGCGCCCGACTTCGTCGAGCGGGTCCGGATGCACCAGCTCGCGACGGGTCAGGAACTGAGGAGCCGTCCCTTCAGCGAGATGTTCAAGGGCACCGGCGTGCGGCTGGAGGTCGCCGAGGTCGCCGGAATCGACGTCGACCGCCGCACCGTCCAGGTCTCCGGCGACGGGGCGGGCGGCGGCACGAAGGAGTTGGGCTACGACACCCTGGTGTACGCCCTCGGCAGTGGCTGGGACGACCACGGCGTGCCCGGCACCACGGAGCACGCCCACGAGATCGCGAGCAGGGCCGGAGCCCTCAGGCTCCGCGAGCGGCTGGCGGAGCTCGGGGCGGGAGAGACCGTGACCGTCGTCGGCGGTGGCCTCACCGGACTGGAGGCGGCCACCGAGATCGCCGAGTCGCACCCGCACCTCGCCGTCTCCCTCGCCGTCCGGGGTTCCCTGGGCGACTGGCTCTCCGCGAAGGGCCGCGCGCACCTGCGCAAGGTCCTCGACGGCCTGGGCGTCACCGTCCACGAGCACGCGTCGGTCACCGCCGTCGCTGCCGACCACGTCACCACGGCCGACGGCGCGCGTCTGCCGGCCGCCGTGACCGTGTGGACCACCGGCTTCGCGGTGCACCCGATCGCCGGGGCCAGCGCCCTGGAGACCGGCGGGACGGGCCAGATCGTGGTCGACGGGACCATGCGCTCGGTGTCGCACCCGGACGTCTACGCGGTGGGCGACGCGGCCCTGGCCATGGGGGACGGCGGCACGCCGCTGCGGATGTCCTGCGCCAGCGGCGTCCCCACCGCCTGGCAGGCCGCCGACTCCATCGCGGCCCGGCTCACCGGCGGGAAGCTCCCGAAGACGGCGCTGCGCTACTTCAACCAGTGCGTCTCGCTCGGGCGCAAGGAAGGGCTCATCCAGTACGTCACCGCCGACGACCGCGCCAAGGACTCGGCGCTGACCGGCCGGATCGCGGCGGTGTACAAGGAGATCGTCTGCAAGGGCGCGGCCTGGGGCGTCGCCAACCCGACCCTCGGGATGCCCGGCCGCCGTCGGCACATCCTGCCGGCCGAGGAGCGGACCGTCCCGGCCGTCGAGGCCCGGGCCGCCGAGGCCTCCGCCTGAGGCCACCGCCCCTCGACACGGATCCCCCGCCCCCCTGCCGGTCGGCGCAGTGACGCTGACCCGTGCGGGGGGCTTGGGTCCCCCGGAGAGACCCGCCCCCGCGCACGGGTGAGGCGGGCCGGGTGGGCGCGTGCTGGGGTGGAGGTCACTGCCCCCGCCCGGAGCGGGCGTCGCCGGGCGCGTGCCGCCCGAGGGCGTCCGCGGCCGACTGCGGCCGATCGCGGCGGGCCCGACTTCCCAGGAGGACGACGATGACCCGCTCCACCCGATCCGCGCGGCCCACCCGTTCCGCACGACGCCGGGGTTTCCGTGTGGCCCTTCCGCTGGCGAGCGCCGCCCTCGTCGCCGCGGTCGCCACGGCCGCCGCCCCGCTCGCCCAGGCCGCCGGTTCTCCCGGGCGCACGGGCCAGGAACAGTGCGAGCAACTGCGTTGCGCCGGAGGAACGGAGCGGGCGAGGGGGCCGATCCCCGGGGAGGAGCCCGCGACGGCCGCGGGTGAGGCGGACGACGCCGGTGCCGCCGCGCCGGAGCTCGCGGGGGAGGGTGCCACCGGCTCCGGGGCCGCGGGGTCTGCGGCCGACGAGCCCGCGGTCGACGAGCCCGCAGCCGACGCGGGGTGGGCGGACGGTCCCGAGGCCGGAGAGGGGATGGGCCTCGAGGAAGGGGTGGGCTCGGAGGAAGCGACGGGGTCGGAGGGTGGGGAACCGGGCGTCGTGTGGCCCGACCCGTTGGGTGAGGAAGCCCTGTCGGGGCTCACGGGCTCGGACGCCATGGGCTCGGACGCCATGGGGTCCGCCGCCGAGGACGCCGGTGATGTGGGGTCGGACCTCCTGGGCGAGGCCCCCGTCGCGCAGGAACCGGACGTGACGCCGGAGCCGTCGGACACCGGCCTGGCGGAGGGGGCGGAAGAGGCGGAGGGCGCGTCCGGCGGCCTGCCGGACGAGGCAGGGACCCCGGCCGACCAGGGCATGCCGGCATGGCCGAGCGAGCAGTCGGAGCCCGGAGGCGCGGACGCGCCCGCCGCGCCCGTGCCGTCCGGCCAGGGCAGCCCGGCGCAGTCGGTGCCGCCCGCGAACCCCGACGCGCAGCAGTTGCCGCAGGGGGAGACGGTCGAGCACACCGCCTCCCTGCTCCCCGCCTTCGACGGCCTCCCGTCCCAGACGCCCGACGAGTAGACGGACCCCGCCGCGGGCCCCCGGCACGCGCTGCCGGGG